>JAGDMJ010000142.1 GCA_017860555.1 Bacteroidota bacterium | reverse complement strand
CCGAGCGACTTCCTGGGGCGCAGGCCCGCAGACTCGTCGAAGGCGCCGTTCTTACTTTTTGAAGATGCCTTTGATCGCATCCTCCGCCTTCTTTTTGAGCTGATCCGTCGCCTTCTTCGCCTCGTCTTCGAGTTTCTTCCTGGCCAGGGCCTCAGCTTTCGACTGTGCCGATTTGGTGTCGAGCTGAACCTTCGGGTTGTCCGACGTGCCGCCCACGGCAAAGTCGAGCTTCAACCTTCCAGTTTCATCCTTGAAAAGATCCGCAGCCTGCCCCGCGAAGCCCGGGAGGTTCACCTTGCCGGATGTTGCCTGCGAGACCAGCATCGTCATCGCGTAATCGAGCGATCCGTCCAGACCCTGTGAGCCGTTGACCGTGTAGTCGGCATCCAGGGCATGGATCTTGAGGTCTTTGATGATGATCCTGCCCTCCGCGATGGTGAAGCTGTTTGCCCAGTCTTTGAACTTGATCGTCTCGAGATCGGGCAGCTTCAGCATTGCGGCGATGGTCTCGTTCACCTTCACGCCGTTCAATACGCCGTCCGTGATCTGCACGCGTCCCGCCCCGTTCAACGCCGACGGCACCAGCCCGAGCGTATCGTTGAGCGCTCCCTTCATGGTCGTGTTCATCGTCATCTTGCCGTTGATCCGTTGCCCGAACGACGTGAAATGCGGCAGCAGAGAGTGCGATTCAACACCGTTGATGTCGAGCGCCAGATCGAAGAGCGGACGCTTGGGATCCTTCAGGTTGAGGCTCCCTTTGCTCACCGCCGATCCGCCAAAGCCGTTCAACGAGAAATTCTGCATATGGATCACCCCGTCCGTGATCTTCAGCGCTCCCCGGACGTTCTTGAACTCGAACTTCTCCATCGTGAGCGTCCCGATCGTGGCGTTGATGTCCATGTCAACGTCGGGCAAGGGAACTCCGGACCGGGGCTTCTTCGCGGTGGCCGTGTCCTGTGGTGGCCCCTTCGGCTGTTGCCCGTTGGAGGGCATCACATCCGCCGTGTAGAGATGGTTGGAATTGAGCGTCAGCTTTGCTGTCGGGCGCGGAAGCGACTTGTCCACCGACATTATGGAAAGGTAGTTTCTGAGCGCGAAGGCAAGAGTGAGATCCGATTTCCCAAGGTTCATCGAGATCTTCTTCGCTTCAACCACCTGGTTGTTGAACGTGATGGCACCCGCCAGATCTCTTACCGGGTTGGCGCTGGCAGGGGTCTTGACCGACACGCCCTGGAACTCCATGGTGCCGGAGGCCTTCATGGCCGCAGGTTGTTTCACCTTCCCTGCAACGTTGACGTTCGCGGACATCCGCCCGGCAAGCTCTGTCCCGGGCTCCAGCGGATAAAACTGTCCTACCTCGGCCAGGTTCAGCGAGCCGTTCAGCGCCATGGTGATGGAAGGATTCTCAAAGTTCACCATGGTCATCGTCGCGTTGATGGGGTTGTCGCCCAGGTTCGCCGAGAATTTCTCAAGTTTGAATTCCTGCTTCGTCTTCGCCCGGGTGAATTCCGAGATAATGTTGATATTGGTGATCGGTTTCGGAAGCCTGGCGTATTGAATGCTGGCATTGGTCGAGGAGACCCGCCCGCTGACATCCGGCTGGGTGGAGTCGGACATGACCCCCGTGATCGCGAGCACGACCTGCGCTGTACCGTTTCCCTTCACCCCTTCCGCCTTTTTCATATACTCCTTTGGCACCAGGGAGAGCAGTTCAGTGATATTCAGATTCTCCGACTTCACCGTCAGGTCAAGGGTCATGGTTTCCTTGCTGAGGCCCGAGACCCTCCCCGTCAACGCAAGGGGCATATCCTGCACCGTCACGTCCCCCTTTTCCACCGTCAAGACGTCCTGCGACGTCGAATAGGAGAGCCGGTGATCGAGGCCAAGGCGGAGGCCGGAGACAAGCGGAGCGGTCACCGTCCCGTAGCTGAAGTCGGCCACCGAAACCTTCCCCTCAACCGTGACCCCTTCCGAGCCCCCTTTCAGGCTCATTGTGTTGTCCAGGCCCCGCACTTTCATCGCGGAGTTGCCTTTGTAGTCAATGTAATCGACAGACCCGTTATTGATCAGAAGGTTGGAAAGGAGGAACCCGGCCATGGAGGAGGACGTGGATGTACTCGTGTCCTCTCCGGCAGCGCCGGAGGTCTCGGTCATGTCCGCGTAGTTGGTGACGCCCGCCTTGTTCGTCTCCACCAGGACCTTCGGTCGGTCCAGGACAACGGTGGTGATTTCCACGTTCCCTCTCAGGAGCGGCATCAAACTGACACTGACCGACAGCCCATCCAAGGCGAGGAAAGGCGATTGGGAAAATCCCTCCCCTTTCCTGTTGGACATGGTAAATCCCTCCATATCCACGGCAATTGCCGGAAAGACCGACAGGCTGATATCATTGATTGCCACGGACCGGTTCGTTGCCTGCTCAATTTGGGGGACTATCAGCGCTTTAAGCCGATCGGAGGTAAAATACGCTTTCAGGGCAAAAACAGCCCCGACAATGAGGATGACCGGGATGCTTGCGACAATCAACCACACTTTTGCTTTTCTGCTCAACGCCATGGCATCACCTATTCTGTATGAAGAGAGACTAGAATGAGAAATATAGAGAAGAGTGGTTCGAATGTCAAACAAGGCACGGAGGACAGTAAGAGCCAAGGGGAGACGAGCATGGGCTCTGATTTCGTTGATTTTCAGGATGGAAATGGTTAGGTTATCCAGATAATATTCCCTCCTTCCTTGCAGGATCACACTATCATGGCAGACCAGACAGCGCCGACACCCGAACAACCGAAGCAGCATCCGGAACCGGTTGTTGCTCCCAAGCCCCAGCCACAGCGGGTACCACAGCAGAAAAGCCAGCAGCAAGGGCGCTTCAACCAGAATCAACAACGCAGCCAGCAGCAGTGGGCGGACATCAGCGTGGTCATTCCTCTCTACAACGAGGAGGAATCTCTCAAGGAGCTTCATCAACAGCTCCGGAGCACGCTTGGGAGGATGAACATACGGTATGAACTGATCTTTATCGACGATGGGAGCACCGACCGATCGATCCAGGTGCTTCGCGACCTCCGGCGGACCGACAAGCACATCAGGATTTATCGATTCCGGCGAAATTACGGGAAATCCGCCGCGCTGTCGGTTGGCTTCGAAAAAGCCCAGGGAAGTATCGTCATCACCATGGACGCGGACCTGCAGGACGATCCAGCCGAGATTCCGGCCCTGAAAAAGAAGCTGGACGAGGGGTATGACCTCGTTTCAGGCTGGAAAAAGGTGCGGCACGATCCGATCACCAAAACCATTCCGTCAAAATTCTTCAACTTCATCACGTCGTTGATGACCGGCGTCCACCTGCATGATATGAATTGCGGGCTGAAGGCATACCGGAAAGACGTGGTGAAATCGGTGAACGTCTACGGGGAACTGCACCGGTACGTCCCCGTGCTTGCGCACTGGGAAGGATTCAAGGTCGGAGAGATTGTCGTCCACCACCGGGCCAGGAAGTTCGGGAAGACAAAGTTCGGCATAGGACGGTTCTGGAAGGGGTTTCTGGACCTGCTAACGGTGCTTTTCACCACCCGCTATTTTCGCAGGCCGTTGCACTTGTTCGGCCCTTTGGGCCTTATTGCCATTCTGGCCGGGATGGTGATCGACGGCGTCCTGGTGTTCGAATGGTTTCAGGGAAGCACCGCCCTCAGCAACAGGCCGCTCTTCCTTGTCGGGATCATGCTGATCATCGTTGGCATTCAGTTCTTTTCCATCGGCCTTCTTGGAGAAATGATCAGCAAATCGCGTCGGATAGAAGAGGAATACTCTATCAAAGAAGTTATCAAATAATGGCACGACCCTGGAGTTCACACGAGTCGCTCAAGTATGACTGTCGCTGGTTCAGAGGACATGTTCCCTGCAAGCCCCACAAAGAGTCCGGCGTCCACTGCGTAGATGAGGAGGGGCGGGACTGCCCTCAATATGACCCGAAGCCGCAACAGGTACTCCTCATCAAGCTCGGGGCCATCGGCGACGTCATCCGCACGACCCCGCTCCTGCGCAAGTTCCGGGAAGTGCATCCCCGCGCCCGCATCTGGTGGCTGACGCTCACCCCCGAGGTCATCCCTGCTTCCGTTGATGTGATACTCCCGTTCACCCCGCAAAGCCTGGCAATCCTTGGCGCTGTCCATTTCGATTTTCTCTACAATCTTGACAAAGACATGGAAGCCTGCGGACTTGCGGTGAGCCTCTCGGCAACCGTCAAGAAAGGGTTCCTGCTGAAGGATGGGGTCCCGGCCCCCGCGGATGCCGACGCCGTGCACAAATACATGACCGGCGTGTGGGACGACCTGAACAAAGCCAATACGAAGAGCTACCCGGAGGAAATCTTCGAGGTCTGTGGCCTGAAGTTCTCCGGGGAAAAGTACATTCTCGATTCGTTCAGCGCCGGCGGATACCGATGGGACCTTCCACGCGGCAAGGCCATCGTCGGGCTGAATACCGGCTGCGGAGGCAGATGGACCTCACGCCTCTGGCCGGAGGAATACTGGGTCGCCCTTGCGCGGAAACTCTCCGCCAGCGGCGTTACGCCACTGTTGCTGGGGGGTGAACAGGAGCATGAAAAGAACCTGCGTATTGCCCGCGAGAGCGGCGCTCATTACCTCGGGCATTTCCCTCTACGGCAGTTTATTAATCTCGTGGATCAATGCGCGCTCGTCGTCACCGCGGTCACCATGGCGACGCACATCACCATCGGATTGAACAAGAAGATTGTCCTGTTCAATAATATTTTCAACCGTCACGAGTTCGAGCTGTACGGCCTCGGAGAGATCCTGGAGCCGGACATCCCGTGCTCCTGCTTCTTCGCACCTATCTGTCCGAACGATTGTATGCGGCACATCGGCGTCGACAGGGTCCATGATGCCTGCCGGCGCCTTCTGGCAATCGACTAATCCGCACGCCATGGCAAAAACCAGTAAACGGAAGGAACAATCCCGGCATACGGGCGTGCAACCGTGGAAAGGTGATTTCCGAGAGCCGCTCTCCTGGCAGGCCGTCGCCATTCTTGCGCTCCTCGTGGCGATAATGTTCCGGGAGATCCTGGTGGGAACGGCCTACCTCTGGGAAGACTTCCTGTACTTCAGCTACCCGGTCAGGAATTTCGCCGCCACGTCGGTGGCAATGGGTTCGATCCCGCTCTGGAATCCGTATACACTCAACGGAATGCCCTTCCTGGCGGATATCCAGACGACGGTCTTCTATCTCCCCTGCTTGCTCCTCTCACTGTTCACGGCCGGCGGCAGGCTCAGCTTCTATTCACTCGAGTTCTTGGTGATCGCCCATTATGTGCTCGCCGGCGCGTCCATGTTCTCCCTCGCGCGCTCCTTTGGCATGCGGAATTTCTCCGCTCTTTTTGCCGGAGCCGCGTACATGCTCTCCGGTTTCATGATCGTGCATGCAATCCATCAGCAGATCATCACCATGGTCGCCTGGTATCCGCTGATCCTGCTCTTCTTCCGCAATGCGCTCACCCGGAACGAGTGGAGCTGGGTGTTCCTTGCCGCGCTCGTCCTGGGGCACTCGATCCTGGCCGGATATCCGCAACTGTCGCTCTATTTCTACTTTTTCCTCTTTGTGTATTTTCTCTTCGAGCTCCTGACGACGTATCGCGGCCGGGGGTTGCTTTCCCGCCCCGCGCTTCTGGCGGTGTTGAAGGCCGGGACCATCGTGGCGCTCTCGGTGGCTGTCGCCATGATCCAACTCCTGCCCACCTATGAAATGTCCGGGCTCTCTCAGCGTGCGCAGATCACGTACGAGAAGGCGACCGAAGGAACGCTGGCCTGGTCTCAGATCCTCACCCTGTTGTTCCCAAAGCTCTTCGGCACTGCGGGAGCCAACGGCTACAATTACTGGGGGCCGGGCACCTATTGGTATTTCTGGGAAACCTGCATCTATCTCGGGTTCCTCCCGCTTCTCCTGGCGCTGCTGAGCCTGGTGCTGGTGAAGAAGAACAAGTACGCGGCTTTCTTCTGGGGATATGCGCTGTTCTCGCTCCTGTTCGCTCTGGGCGACAATCTTTTTGTCCACAGGCTGTTCTTTGATTTCGTCCCCGGATTCTCGACGTTCAGGAATCCCGCCCGGATGGGAATTTTCCTGACATTTGCCACGGCGCTGATGTCGGGATTCGCCCTGAACACGTTGTTGCATGAAGAGCGGGACGCCAGAACCACCAGGCGGCTTCTCGCTCTGCTTGGCGGCACCATCGGGGTGGGCGTGCTGGTCTGGCTGCTTGTGCTCTCCGGGTCGCTTACGACCACGATCACGTCGATGCGAAACGCTCAACAGATCCTGTCAGCCGTGAAGAAAGACGCGCTGATCTCGCTCCTGATGCTCGTTGTTTCCGGGGTTCTTCTTTTTGCATTGATGCGCGGCATCGCGGTGCGGGCTGCCCGCGTTGCTCTCATCCCGGTGTTCTTCATCGACATGCTCCTGTTCGGCGGGTCACAGAACAACTCCACCACAGACCCCAAAGAGTATTTTGGGAAAACAGAATCGCTCGTCCGGTTCTTCAAGGAGGAAGGACAATCCGAGATCTTCAGGGTCAACACGCGCAACTCCCAAGGCATGATCATGGACCGGAACCAGGGCATGATCGACAGGATCTATACGATGGAAGGGTATACCCCGCTCGCCCTTCAACGTGTGTATGCACCTCTGGCGTCGGTCGACCAGATGTACGATCTGCTCAACGTAAAATACAAGACCGTGACAAATGAACAAGCCCGGGGTCTATCGCTTGCGCGGCACGAAACCTATTTTCCCCGGGCCTTCTTCCTGTACAGGACTCATGTGGTCCGGGGCGAAGAGGAGCTGCTGGCCTATCTCAAAAGCCCTGAGTTCGACCACCGCACGACGGCTGTATTCGAAAAGGAGCCGGGGTTCTCGCTTGTGCCCGCAGCGGGAGAACCGGAGTGGCGCGCGCGTGTGACCGCCTATCAGAACAACACGATAGAGCTTGACCTTTCCACGGACCGGGACGGAGTGCTGGTGCTGAGCGAAATTTACTATCCGGGATGGAAGGCGTATATTGACGGGAAAGAGACCGAGGTGCTCTGCACGGACTACAATTTGCGGGGAATGTTCGTGCCCCGGGGAAGTCACAAAGGGACCGTTCGGTTCGAGCCCGCGTCTTTTGCCCTCGGCATGTGGATCTCCCTCATCACGCTCGTCGTGTGCGGGGCAGGACTAGCCGTCCCGCTGCTACGTTCGCGCAGGAAGGCCGAGACACAGACAGCGGAAACCCAACCGGCACACAGGTAAGACCGCCATGTACACGATCGTCATTCCCATCTACAATGAAGAGCAGACGCTTCCCGCACTGCATGAGCGGCTGATGACCACGATCTCCGGGCTCGATCAGCCTTTCGAGGTCATCCTCGTGGACGATGGGAGCCGCGACAGGTCCTATCCGCTGATGCTGAAGATCCATGAGAAGGACCCGCGCGTCAAAGTCCTCCGCCTCTCCCGTAACTTTGGACATCAGGTGGCGATTTCCGCCGGGATGGACATGGCGGAGGGAGAGGCCGTGATCCTCATGGACGGCGATCTGCAGGATCCCCCCGAGTTGCTCCCGCAGATGATCGCGCAGTGGAGGAACGGGTACGATGTCGTCTACACGGTCAAGAAGAGCCGGAGGGAAAGCGCGCTCAAGCGCTTTGCTTTCAGGTCGTTCTACCGGTTGTTGCATTCGCTCTCTTCAATCGACATCCCGATGGATGCCGGGAACTTCTCGCTACTGGACCGCCGCGTTGTGGACGTGCTGCGAACGATGCCGGAGCGGAACCGCTACATCAGCGGAATGCGGGCATGGGCAGGATTCCAGCAGATTGCCGTCGAGTACGACAGGGGCGCACGCTTTGCGGGCGAACCGCAGATGAGTCTCGGACGCTTGATCCGC
>JAGDMJ010000141.1 GCA_017860555.1 Bacteroidota bacterium | reverse complement strand
TACACCGCATGAAAATTCTCGACCAGTTCCTTTGCCACGTCCCAGGGCGTCGATTCAAGTGCCGCCAGGGCGTCCAGGCGGCGTGCCAGCAAGGCTTTTCGCTCGTCAGACCAGAAATCCACATGCAGTCTGTCCACAACGAGCTCCCGTACCCGGCGCTCAAGGCGTTCTCTGCGCCTGCCGGCGAGCTGGCCGCTTCGCTCCAGATGTGCCTTATGCTCGGCCACCTTCGCGGCGATTTCCGGAATCCCGATCCCATCGCTGGCAACAGACTTCAGGACCTCCGCGTTCCAACTACCGGCCTCGCGGAAGTGCAGGATCATCTGTATGGCCATCACAGCCTGGTCGGCACCGGCACGATCGGCTTTGTTCAGGACAAAGAAATCGGCTATTTCCATCAACCCGGCCTTCATGGCCTGAATCGAGTCCCCCGACTCCGGGACCAGCACCACGATGGTGGTATCCGCGGCCCCGGCGATATCCAACTCCGACTGTCCCACGCCGACCGTTTCCAGAATGACCACATCCTTCCCGGCGGCGTCCAGGATATCGGCCGCCTCGACCGCCTTCCGGCTCAGCCCTCCCAGGCTCCCACGGGATGCCATGCTACGGATAAAGACTCCGGCATCGAGCTCGACATCGGTCATTCGTACCCTGTCGCCGAGCAATGCCCCGCCTGTGAAAGGACTGCCGGATCCGGTGCTCTGCTAGGCCCCATGCGTTGATTCATGTCTGAAGTATTCCACAGTGCGGGCAAGTCCAGCCTCCAGCGTCACGGTGGGTTTCCAGTCCAGCTCCGAGGCGATCTTGCCGTGGTCGAGCACGCTCCTCATCTGTTCCCCCTTTTTCGCCGGACCATGGTTCTCCTCGCAAGGAGAACCGGTCGTACGCTTGATGATGCGAAAGAGGGTATTGACGTCTGATTCGATTCCGGTCCCGACGTTGAACGTGTTCGACCGCTTGTACTCAAGGGCGAGAACATTTGCCCGCACGATATCTCCTACGAAAACGTAGTCGCGCGTCTGTCGCCCATCGCCGTTGATGACGACTGGCGATCCTGCAAGCATCCGACTGGTAAAGATCGCCACGACCCCCGCTTCTCCCTCGGGATTCTGTCGCGGACCATAGATATTTCCGTAGCGGAGGCTGACGAAGTCAAGGCCGTGGACAGCGTTGTAATAGAAGAGATACTGTTCGGTCGAAAGCTTCGCCACGCCGTATGGAGAGATGGGTCGGGTAGGATGGCGTTCATCGGCTGGGAAGTAGTCTTGTTCTCCATAGATGGCGCCTCCACTCGATGCGAAGACCACCTTGGATACGCCGACTTTGATGCACTCTTCGAGAACCGTCAGGACCCCGAGGAGATTCACCGAGGCATCGAACACCGGGTCCGCAACCGAACGCCGGACGTCCATCTGTGCGGCGTGGTGGTTGACCGCGTTGAACTTCTCCCTGCTGAAGAGCGCACGCACTGCGTCAGCATCCCGGATATCCTCCTGCACGAACTTCGCTTTCGGGTTGACGTTCTTTTTGTACCCGGTGGAGAGATTGTCAATAACGGTCACAGTGTGACCGAGCTGGATGTAGGCGTCGACAATGTGAGAGCCGATAAAACCGGCACCGCCGGTAACGAGAATTTTCACTGGTCCTCCTGTTTCATCGCAGGCCTTTCCGACCGATGTCATGACGGAAATGCACCCCTTCGAAGCTCACCTTGTCGACGGCCTTGTATGCCGTCGCGATGGTGCTCCGAAGCCCCCCTGACATGCAGATCGCCGTAATCCCAAGGACTCTTCCCCCTGAGGTCACGATTTTGTCCCCTTCCCGCCTGGTGCCCGCATGAAAGGCAAGGACATCAGGCAATGTTTCGAGTTCCTGCAGCCCGCGGATTTCTTTCCCCGTTTCATACTTGTCCGGATATCCCCCCGAGGCGAGAACCACGCACACGGCACTCGCTCCGGGGACGGCACTCACCCCTGAACGACCGCTCAGCCCTGAGGTCGCGGCCGCGTAGAGCGTCGCCACAATATCCCCGTTGAACAGCGGCAGGACGGCCTGGGTTTCCGGATCCCCGAACCGACAGTTGTACTCAACCACCTTTGGTCCTGTGTCGGTGAACATCAAACCGACATAGAGACATCCCTTGTAGGGCCTCGCTTCAGCAATCATTCCCGCGAGCGTAGGGATGATGATCCGTGCTTCCACATCCTGCAGGATTTCCGGAGTGACGCATGGGGCCGGCGCATAGGCACCCATCCCCCCCGTATTCTTGCCGCGGTCATCGTCGAAAACCCGCTTGTGATCCTGCGCAGGCGCAAGTACGATGTAGTGCTGGCCGTCCGAGATCGCGAACACCGACGCTTCTTCGCCCGACATGCACTCTTCGATGACGACGCGCGCCCCCGCGGAACCAAAGGCTTTTTCGACGGTCATCTGACGCAAGGCCGAGAGTGCATCCTCGCGGGTGCTGCACACGGACACGCCCTTTCCCGCCGCCAGACCATCGGCTTTGAGAACCACCGGCACAGGTGAGCTCTCAAGATATGCACGAGCCGCGTCGAGTTGCGTGCCGTCAAAGATCCGGCACCCGGCCGTGGGAATGCCGTACCGGGCCATGAAATTCTTCGCGTAGACTTTGCTCCATTCCAGTTCCGCGGCAGCTCGCGTTGGCCCGAAGACCGTCAGTCCCTCGCGGACGAACAGATCCACGATCCCTTCGGCAAGCGGCTGCTCGGGACCCACAACGGTGAGGTCGATCTTTTCCCTCTGCGCAAAACCGAGGAGCTGATCCAGATCAGACGCATTGATCGGGACGCATCCGGCCACGGTGGCTATCCCTGGATTCCCGGGCGCGCAGAATAGACGAGCCGTGAGCGGGCTCTGACTGATCTTCCACGCCAGTGCATGTTCACGCCCGCCCGAACCAATGACAAGGATATTCATGTCAGGTCACGATGAGTGATTCAAAGATCTTCACCAACGATCCGGTGAGCGACACCCGGTTATATTTCTCAATGATGTCCGGTTTCGGGCCTTTCAACGCATGCCGCTCGAACTGGTCAAAGTATGCCGCGATCGCCTTCTTGATCCCGACGACGTCGTCCGGAGCGACAGTCTGCCCTCCCGCCTCCTCGATCGTATGCTTGAGAAAGCCTTGCGGCACGCATCCCAGGATTGGTTTTCCCGCGCCGATATACTCGTACGTTTTTCCGGGAGATCCCAGGTCGTCCCCCACAATCACCCAGAGCACGTCGGAGTCCACGATCTCCCGGATACAGTCCGGATGCGACAAGTAGCCGAGCACTTTGACCGTATCCTGAAGTCCCAGACGGCTCACCAGTTTAAGGTTCTCTTCACGAAAATTACCGGCGAAGACCGCTTCGATCCGTCCGCGGAGCTTCGGCTTCTCATGGAAGAGGTCGTGGAGCGCCTGAAGGAAGTAGTCGGGAATCCTGTCTTCCCAGAACACACCGGCATAGGTGATCTTCATCTTGTCCGAATGCGCTCTGGCGGCGCTCTTCTCCTTCACCCACGCGAAGTCTTCCGGGTCGAAGCCCTGCGGGATGATGTCAATGTCCACATAGCTGAGAAAACCGTAGCGGCTGATCAACACTTCCTTTACGCGACGGTTGGTCGTGACGATATGCGAGCTCGCGCGGAGCGCCCGCCGCTCCAGGGCGATGTTCCGCTGCTTGTGCAAGGGCGTGGGATAAAACTTGAAGGGGTAATCCACCCACGGATCGCGGTAGTCGAGGACCAGCGGTTTGTTGATCTTCGCTTTGACGGCCGCGCCAATGAGAAAATCGGTGAACGGGGGCGCGGTGGAGAAGATCAGGTCAAAGGGATTCTCCTTGTGAAGCTGCAACGCCCGTTTGACGGCGTCGGAAATCCAGCCTACCTTATTGTCGGGGATGAAGAAGACGTCGCTGAAGCGGCTGAGCGTCTTCCGCATGCGCTCCGGAGGGAGATCCACAATGTCCTTTTTTGAGAGCTTCCCCGGTCCCGCCGGCGCGGTCCGCACCACGGTGATATCAGGATTGTCGAGATCCCGCATCAGGCTTTCGTCCTTCGCGTAATACCCGCGGGGTTCCACGGTGAGCACGGTGGGACGCCAGCTGTACTTGGGAAGGTACTTCACAAACTTGAGCGTGCGTTGCACCCCGCTCAAGCCCATCGGCGGGAAGTAATACGCGATTACCAGAACTCTGCGCGGTGGAAAATCGGGTTCCATCATCCTTGTTCAGAGAATCATAAGTTCGCGCGGGGCACCGGTGAGCACCCTGCATCCGGTCCGGGTCAGAAGCACATCGTCCTCAATTCGCACGCCTCCCACGCCGGGGACGTACAGGCCGGGTTCAATTGTGATCACGCTGCCGGACCGGAGCTCTTCTCTGCTCAGCGGCGACACGCGCGGACGCTCATGGATGCTCAACCCGAGTCCATGGCCCAGCGAGTGCACGAAGTAGCGTCCGTATCCCGCACGCCGCAGGATGCCACGCGCAACCGCGTCGAGGTCCCGCGCCATCATTCCGCCTCTCGCTGCGGCGATCGCCGCCCCGTGCGCTTCCAAAACGAGAGCGTACATTTCACGAGCCCGGGACGATGGCTTGCCGACGGCGACCGTGCGCGTCAGGTCCGAACAGAATCCGCCGCAGGTCGTGCCAAAATCCAGGATGGCCATTTCCCCATGCTTGATGCGCTTCCCAGTCGCCCGCGCGTGAGGCAGAAGAGCACGCTCGCCGCTCGCCACAATGGGTTCAAACGCATCACGCTCTCCCCCATGCCGCTTTTGCAGGTAGGAGATCTCTGCAGCAAGTTCCACTTCTTTCACGCCCGGGCGGATCAAGGAAACGACCTCCATAAACACCCGGTCAGAGATCCCGGCGGACTTCCGGATATTCTCCACCTCTGCCGGATCCTTGGTGAGGGCGAGATCTTCTCCCAGATCACCATGGCCGAGGAATGTGACGCCGGGAAACAACCTCTTCAGGGACCGGTACTGTGCATATGAGATATGATCAGGCTCGAATCCCGCGTTTCGGACTCTCTTCAGGTTCCCGTCCTCCGCAACGGCTTCAATCAGGCCCTGCGACGTTACAATGCGCCTGCAACGCCGCGCCTCCACCCTGCTCTGCCGGGCGTAGCGTGAGTCGGTGACAAGCACCATCTCTTTTCCGGTCACCACACACAACCCGTTCGATCCAGAGAACCCGCTCAGGTATCGGACATTCGGGAGGGAGGAAACGAAAAAGGCATCCATCCCGCGTTCGTGCATTTCCTGCCGGAGCCGTGCGAGCCGGGTACTCATCTGACGGGACTTCTATCCGTGATAATTGGGAGCTTCCTTGGTGATGGAAATATCGTGAGGATGGCTCTCACGCAACCCGGCATCGGTCATCTTGACGAACTGCCCCCTGGCCTTCAGATCGGCAACGGTCCGCGCGCCGCAGTAGCCCATAGCGGCACGCAACCCGCCGATCATCTGGAAGATCGTGTCGCCAAGCGGCCCTTTGAACGGCACACGCCCTTCGATCCCTTCCGGGACGAGCTTTTGCAGATCATCTTCGGCATCCTGGAAGTACCGGTCCTTGCTCCCTTGCTTCATCGCCTCGATGGAGCCCATCCCCCGGTACATCTTGAAACTCCGTCCTTCGTACAGGACTTTTTCTCCTGGACTCTCATCGACGCCGGCAAAGAGCCCCCCGATCATCACGGCATCAGCCCCGGCGGCAATCGCCTTGGCGATGTCCCCGGTCTGCTTGATCCCTCCATCGGCGATGATGGGAATGTTCGATCGAGATGCCACTGCCGCGCAGTTGAGGATTGCGGTGACCTGAGGCACTCCAATCCCTGCAATGACCCTGGTCGTGCAAATGGAGCCAGGTCCCACGCCGACCTTTATGGCGTCGGCCCCCGCACGAATCAGGTCACGGGTCGCCTCGCCCGTCGCCACGTTGCCCGCGACCAGCTGGAGCGTGTCAAATCCCTTCCGGACACGGCGCACCATGTCGATCACGCCGGCGGAATGGCCGTGAGCGGTATCCACAATGATCAGATCGACCCCCGCCTTCACCAGCGCGGACACCCGGTCAAGCGTATCGGACGTCACACCGACGGCGGCGCCGACGCGGAGACGCCCGTGTTCGTCCTTGCAAGCCCAGGGATGCTTGATCTTCTTTTGTATATCCTTGAAGGTGATCAGCCCCTTCAGCACCCCCTGGTGGTCCACCACCGGGAGCTTTTCAATCTTGTGCTTCTCCAGGATGTGCTCGGCCTGCTTGAGCTTTGTACCGACCGGAGCGGTGACGAGGTTCTCTTTGGTCATGATCGCGGAGACCAGCCGGTTCCCGTCCGGTTGAAAGCGCAAATCTCGGTTGGTGATGATGCCGATCAGCCTGTTCCCCTCGTCGACGACCGGGATGCCCGAGATCTTGTAGTTGTTCATGAGCGCAAGGACATCCCTCACCCGCTGGTCAGGGCGGACGGTCACCGGATTCAGGATCATGCCGCTTTCCGATCGCTTGACCTTGTCCACCTGCTCGGCCTGAGCATGGATGCTCATATTCTTGTGCAGGATGCCCAGGCCTCCTTCGCGTGCCATCGCAATGGCCATTTCGGATTCGGTCACGGTATCCATCGCCGCGCTCAGGAGCGGGATATTGAGCTCGATCGCCCTGGTCAACCTGGTACGAACGTCGACCTCACGGGGGAGAACGTTGGACTTCGCCGGAACAAGGAGAACGTCGTCGTAGGTGAGCGCCTCTCCGATGATTTTCTGCTTGGCCACTGTCGGTCCTCGATTTGTGTGCTAGAAAAATGCGGGAATCCCTGTGATGTCTTCTCCGACGATCAGTGTATGCATCTCATGGGTTCCCTCGTAGGTCAACACTGATTCCAGGTTGGCCGCGTGGCGCATGACGGGATATTCGTCGAGAATGCCGTTCGCGCCAAGGATGGTGCGTGCTTCCCGCGCGATCTCGAGCGCGTGATACACGTTATTGCGCTTGGCCAACGAGATCTGTTGGAAGCGCGCCTTGCCCGCATCTTTCAGCCTTCCGAGCTGGAGACAAAGCAATTGGCCCTTCGTGATCTCGGTAATCATGTGAACAAGCTTGGCCTGCGTCAGCTGGAAGGATGCGATAGGCTTGTCAAATTGGATCCTCGTCTTCGCATAGTTCGATGCCGCGTCATAGCATGCCATGGCCGCACCCATGGCTCCCCAGGCGATTCCGTAGCGGGCCTGGCTCAGGCACGACAGGGGAAGGCGCAAGCCGGAACCGTTGGGCAGGATGCTGCTTTTCGCAACCAGGGCGTCTTCGAAGACCAACTCCGAGGTCACCGATGCACGCAGCGAGTGCTTTCCTTTCATTTCGGGGGCGGAAAAACCCTTCGTTCCCCTTTCAACCAGGAAGCCCCGGACCTCGCCGTTCAGCTTCGCCCACACAACAGCAACATCGGCAATGGTACCATTCGTGATCCACATCTTGGCCCCATTCAGCAGGTATCCATCGGCATGCTCTTCCGCTTTCGTGACCATCCCCCCCGGATTGGAGCCAAAATCGGGCTCAGTCAATCCGAAACAACCGATCTTCTCGCCGGCGGCAAGCCCGGGCAGCCACCGGTCCTTTTGCTCTTCCGACCCATACGCAAAGATCGGGTACATGACCAGACCGCTCTGAACGGATGCAAAGCTGCGGATGCTGCTATCTCCCCTCTCAAGTTCCTGCATGACGAGACCGTACGCAACGTTGTTCATGCCGGCACAGCCATACTTCGGCGGAAGTGTCGGCCCAAAAAGGCCCAGTTGAGCCATCGCCGGGACAAGCTCTTCAGGAAATGTACCCGCCCTGTTGTGCTTTTCGATGATAGGCAGGACTCTGTGGTCGACAAACTCCCGGACCGTTGAACGGACGAGAATCTCGTCTTCGCTCAGGAGAGAATCAAGACTGAAGTAATCCACACCCTGGAACTTCGCCATAGCGGCTCTGCGGATTGCACCTGCTGGATGGAGAAAAGCCCTGTGTCCGTCGGGGGTATACAGGGCTTAAATTGCATAATTAAGAAAAAAAGCCGGGGAAAGTCAAGGTACAGGACAAGGACACGACAGAGGGACCAGGAAAGGATGACGTAGCGCTGAGGAAAAGGGAGCAGCGAGCTCACTCGGGCGCTTTGAGACCGTAGCGCTTTATTTTGAGGTACAATGTCTTCTTGCTGATCCCGAGCATCTCGGCAGTCCGGGTCCGGTTGAAGTTGTTCAGTTTCAGGACATGCTCGATATGCACGCGCTCCACCTCCTCGAGGGAGGCGGGAACAGCTCCGGGTGTTTCAAGTGGGAGTGAAGCGGCGCCGTCCTGCTCGGGCCGGTGGAAATATGTGGCGAGATCTCTCTCATCGATCACCTCGCCGCTGGAGAGCAAGATGACTCCCTCAAGGACGTGCTCAAGTTCGCGGACGTTCCCCGGCCAGGCGTACTCCATCAGCAACCGGAGGGCTCCCGCTGTGAGTGTCTTGACGTTCTTGGACTTGGTCTTTCGACGCAAAAAGTAGTCGGCCAGGATCGGAATGTCTTCTTTCCGTTCACACAGTGCAGGGACCCTGAGCGTGACGACATTGAGCCGGTACAACAGATCCTCCCGGAACCG
>JAGDMJ010000140.1 GCA_017860555.1 Bacteroidota bacterium | reverse complement strand
AATCCCCTTTCCTGTTCCCGGATGATGCATACGCTTTCTGCAGGTGCAGCGGCACCGGATAGTACACCGCGTGAGGGATGCCTTTCTCCTTCAAGAAGGCCGCCAGCGCGTCTCTTCGCGGAGCCCGGAGTGTGTACTGGTGGAAGATATGCTGGCATTTCGGATCGATAGAAGGAGTCACGACGGGGGCACCCTTCAACAGGTTGTCGTAGCGGGATGCCGCGACCTGCCGCTGCGAGTTGTACTCTTCCAGATGGCGGAGCTTCACCGAAAGGATCGCCGCCTGGATAGTGTCGAGACGGCTGTTCACACCGAGCACCTCATGATAGTATCGTTCTTTCGACCCATGCGACGCGATCATTTTCATCCGTTTCCAGAGTTCTTCGTCACCAGTCACCATCATCCCCCCGTCTCCGAAACAGCCCAGGTTCTTGCTTGGGAAGAAGCTGATGCATCCGATATCCCCAAAAGTACAGACCTTCTTTGCTTTGTACGACGCGCCCATGGCCTGCGCTGCATCTTCGATGACTTTCAGGCCGTTGCGTCGGGCGATATCCATGATCGCATCCATATCGGCAGGCTGGCCGTACAGGTGCACCGGGATGATCGCCCTGGTGCGCGACGTGATCGCCTTCTCCACCAGGGACGGACTCAGGTTGAACGTCCGGGGATCAATGTCCACGTACACCGGCCGTGCGCCAAGGATGGCAATGGTCTCCGCTGTCGCGACAAAGGTAAACGGCGTGGTGATCACCTCATCCCCCTGTCCGATTCCCAGGGCCATCATCGCGATCTGCAGCGCGTCGGTCCCGGACGCGCATCCTGCCGCATAGCGCATGCCCAAATACTCGGCAACCTGGCACTCAAACTCTCCCACCTCCTTGCCCTGGATGAAATTGCCGGAATCCAGCACACGATGAATTGCGTTGTCGATATCCGGTTTTATTTTCACATACTGACCGACCACATCGACCATCTGCAGTTTCATAACCATCCTCGATAATGTTGGTGAGACCCTCTCCTCACCCCGCATTTTTCCCTCTTCCTTCTTCCCTCTACCCTCTTCCCTCTAGTGCGTTCCCTTCCCGCTCAGCGCCACGATCACTGTGCGGAGGAGGATCTTCAAATCCAGGGTGAGCGACATGTTCTCCAGGTAGAACAGATCGAATCTGATTTTCTCCTTTACGTCTTCGAGCGAGGTGTCATAGCGGTGTTTTACCTGCGCCCAGCCGGTAATGCCGGGGCGGACGAGAAGCCGGCGGGTGTAATACCGGACCTCCCCTTTCAGGTGGTCCACAAAGAATGGACGCTCCGGACGCGGGCCGACGAGACTCATCTCTCCTTTGAGGACATTAATGAACTGCGGCACTTCATCCAGCCGGAGTTTCCGGATCACCCGCCCGACGCGCGTGGTGCGCTTGTCGTCCGGGGTCGCCCATACCGGCCCGGTGTCCCTCTCGGCATCGGGGATCATCGATCGGAATTTGTGCAACTTGAAGATCCTCCCTTTCTTCCCCACCCGCTCCTGGGTGAAGAAGACCGGGCCCCGGGAATCGAGAACGATGCAGATCGCAACCAGCACCCAGAGGGGTATCAACGGAAACAGGACGACAAGCGACACCAGGATGTCCACAAGCCGTTTCACGATGCGCTGCCACGTCTTCAGATTCGTGGGATACAGACGAATCAACGGATGCCCGATGATCTCTTCCGTCTTGAAACCGCTGAGGACTTCCAGGCTTTCCGACGCCACTTTCACCGCCGGCACCATTCCGTTGCACCGGGACACGATGTCCAGCATCTCTTCGCGTGAGTCATAAGTCGTGGCAATCAGCACCTCTTCCACATTCAATCTCTTCACGACCCCGGGGATGTCATCATGCCCCCCCAGGACCGGGTACCCCTCGAACTCCGCCTGCGAGCACTCCTTATCGATGACCCCCACGAGGTTGTACTTGAGGCCCGGGCGTCGCTCAATTTCCCTGATGAGGCTTCCCGCGATCTTCGACGTGCCGACCACGAGCGTGTTACGCCGCCGGTATCCCAGAATCTCGTGTTTGCGCTCAAATCCCACGATCAGCATCCGTACCGCAACCATGCACAGCGCCACAGCGGCCCCGTACACAAAGATCGTCATCCTTCCTTCCAGCGTGGGATTGCTGACGTCAAGCGTCAACAGGAAAAGGATGAACGTCCCCGCCACGACGGCCTTGATGATCAGGAAGGAATAGTCGATCCGTGAAACATCCCATGGCACTTCGTACAGGCCGGCAAGCAGGAAGACCATGAGCCAGACGACCGTGAGGACAAGCAAGGCTGGCCCCTGCACGTACATCTCCAGCGGCACATAGCCGTGCATCGGAAACACTCCGGACTGAAAGCGGAACCAGTGCGCAAGCAGGAACGCGAAGACGATCGCCACGAGGTCGCCTGTCACAAGGAACGTCCTGTCGATCATCGCGGCCACACTGAGCGGCTGGATCGGGTGCGGCGCGGATTTCTTGTGCGCCACCATATCCTCGACATAGCCGAGTCGGCGGATGCTGAAATAGATCGAGAGCGTAATGATGGCAAGCAGGATGCTTGCATAAAGGCTGTCCAGCAACACCAGGAGAAGGGCGACGATGCCGTTGAAAAGCGAAACGGCATAGATCACCACGACCGTCTGGCGGTGCGTCAGCCCGAGATCCATCAACCTGTGGTGGATGTGCTCTTTGTCGGGTTTCAGGGGATGCATCCCCTTGTTGAGCCGCCGGAAAAACGCGACCGACGTATCCACAATGGGAACGGCCAGCGTCACAATCACGACCAGCAGCGAAATCCTTGAGAGATCCACCGCAACGTGCCGCATGACTGCAAGAGAAAGGGATGCCAGCAGAAATCCGAGGAAGAGGCTCCCGGTGTCGCCCATGAATACCGACGCCGGGTGGAAATTGTAGCGCAGGAATCCCAGACATCCAAAAAACAGGCTCAACGATACAACGACCAGGAGCATATCCGAGGAGAAGACGCCGATGGCGAAGATCGTCACGGAGACGATGGCCGTCACGCCTACGGCCAGCCCGTCCAGTCCATCCAACAAGTTCACGGCGTTCGTCACCCCGACTAGCCAGAGAATGGTCAGAGGCAGGGAGAAGACACCAAGGGCGACCGGCTCGGAGAATGGCAAGACCAGATTGTCGATCTGCAATCCGGACGAGATCACGATGCTCGCCGCAAGCACCTGGACGATGAGCTTCCCGAGGGATCCGACTCCCCGGATATCGTCGTAGATGCCGAGGCCGATGATCAACACAAGGCTCAGGACCATTCCTCCGAGATTCATCGGGGACTGCGTCAGGGCCTCCGGGAGGAGAAACGCCGCGACAGCGATACCCCCGGCAAAGCCCGCGATGATGCCAATCCCTCCCATCCGGGGGATGAAAGTGGTGTGGATCTTCCGGCTGCTCGGATAATCACCAATCTCAAAGTGATTGGCGAGGGATCGGATCAGCGGCGTGACCACAAGAGAAAGCCCAAGGGCCGTCACGGCTATGATAAGAAGTGGGGACATCCTCTACCTTCCCGGTTTTTCCCGGCCGGTCAATTCCCGGATAAGTGTATCATATTTTCGCCCCACGGCTTCAACGGAATACTCCTGGAGAACGTATGCGTACCCGCGGCGGCCTTCTTCCGCCAGCTGTGCGCGTTGCTCGAAGGCGCACCGAAGGGCATCTGTGTATGCCCTGCCGTCATCCGGCGGTGCCACGCGTCCGAAGCCCACCGTCCTGACGAGCCAGTTCAGTTCCGAGTCCTCGTCCGCTTGGACGAGGACCGGCTTAGCACTGGCCATGAGTGTGTAGATCTTGGACGGGAACGTGTCTGTTGTCGTCGAGGCCTTCATGGGAATCGTGCAGAGATCGCTGCTCGCGTTCACCAGAGGCATGAGGCTTCTCGGTTGGTAACCGAGGAGGCGCACATTTGCGAGTTTTCGTGCCGCGCATTCCTGTTCCAGCCAGGCCCCGCGCACCCCTCCTCCCACAACAACGAACTGAATGGGAAGGCGCGCGAGCTCCTCCGCGGCGCGCATGAACGATTCCCAATCCTGGCTGAGCCCGATGTTTCCTCCATACAGCACAACGAAACCGTCGACCAGCCCATGCTGCCGCGCAAATTCGTTCTCCCGTGGAAGCGGGCGGAACAGGCTCGTGTCGACAGAGTTCGGGATCATCCGCAGCCTGGCCTCCGGCACCCCGCGCGTGCGGATGATCCGGCTGAACCAGTCCGAGATGGTCACGACCATCGCGCTGCGATCATAGACAAAGCGTTCCAGCCAGCGCAAGAGCCGGATGAACAAGGGATTGCTGACAAGCCCCTGGTTCACGGCAAAATCCGGGTACAGCTCCTGCACATTGTAGATGTACGGCACGCGGCGCATCAGGCCCAGGAGCCATCCGACGACCCCGATGGTCAGAGGAGGCGACGGGGCGATCACAATATCATACGCGCCGACGGTCGTGGCGCCAAGGAGTAACGCCATCAGATGGAAATGAATATAATCAATCACTCTGGTAAAAACACGCTGCCCCTTCATGGGGATCTTGACGTGCCAGACGTGAATTCCCTCGATTTCGCTCTGGAACACGAGGCCGAAGAATCGCTTCCGCAACGGTTGCCGCGCAACCGCCAGGGGATCGAGGTTGTAATGCGGCGTCGTCGTCAGGACCGTGACCACATTGCCCATCCTCTGGAGCTGGCGCGCGAGATCGGTCATGAGATACCCTGTCGAGACCGCGTCGGGCGCAAAGGTCAGCGAATGCAGCAGAACACGGGCCATGATCAGTCCTTCTGCCGCGCTTCTTCCGCTTTCACCATCTCACGGATGATGTCCGGAAGCGACCGCGTCAATGACCAGTCGGGGAAATGCGACCGCAATTTGCGGAGATCCGACATATAGCAGATATGATCGCCAATGCGATTCCGCTCCTGATACGTCCAGGTTACCGAGTGTCCGGTCAATTCCCGGATCAGATCGATGCTCTCCAGCACCGACGTCCCGTTGTCCCGCCCACCGCCAAGATTGTAGACCTCGCCGGGACGGGGATTCCGGGCAAAGGCTTCGAAGGCCATGATGACATCATGGCTGTGAATCTGGTCACGGACCTGTTTTCCTTTGTAGCCGAAAATGGTGTATGGCTTCCCCACGACAGCGACATGCACGAGGTAGGAGAGAAATCCATGGAGTTCCACGCCCGAATGGGAAGGCCCTGTGAGACATCCTCCGCGAAACACTCCCACCTTCATGCCGAAGTAGCGTCCATATTCCTGCGCAAGCACATCGCCGGCAGTCTTGGAGGCACCAAAAAGCGAATGCAGGCAGCGGTCGATCCTGCACTCTTCGCTGATCCCATGGTAGTCCTCAGGGCGCGCATAGTCATAACGTTTTTCTTTCTCGACAAGTGGCACTTCGTTCGGAGCGTCGCCGTAGACCTTGTTCGTGCTCATGTGAATGAACACGGCATCCGGAGAGCACTGCCGGGTGGCCTCGAGGAGGTTGAGCGTCCCGACGGCGTTGACGTCAAAATCGTCGAACGGGATCGCCGCCGCACGGTCATGCGATGGCTGCGCCGCACAGTGAATGACCTTGTCGAACCGGTGTTCCCTGAAGAACCCCATCACGCTGGACCGGTCGCGGATGTCGAGATCATGGTGCGTAAAATGCCGGGTAGCCTGCTGAAGGCGCTTCAGGTTCCATGTGGTATCCCCCTGGGGTCCGAAGAACTCCTTCCGCATGTTGTTGTCGAGCCCGTGGACGGTGTTTCCCGTCCTGTCGTAGAACTCGACGGCTTCTGATCCGATCAATCCGCTGCTGCCTGTGACCAGGATGTTCATATGTCAACTTCTCCGGGATGATTTTTCATGAACTGTGTGATATGGTTCCCTTCACTGCACCCCCCAGCACGTGATGATACACATCGAGCGTTTTTCGTGCCGTCGCCTCCCAGGAAAATCTCCTCAGATTTTCCCGTCCGCGCTCACGAAGGCTGGCAAGGAGCGCCTCGTCCTGCACAACGTGCAGAATTGTCGCTGCCATGCTGTCAACCGAAAACGGATCGAAATAGCATGCTGCGCCGGCCGCCACCTCCGGCAGCGAGCCTCTGTTGCTGCACACAACCGGCAGACCCATTTCCATCGCCTCGAGGATGGGCAGGCCGAACCCTTCATAGTACGAAGGGAACACAAGCATTCTCGCTCCACGCAGGAGCGTGTTCAGTTGCGGCCGTTCGACATAGCCCGTAAAGAGCACCTCGCCGTCCAATCTCAGTTCTTTGATGTGCGTTTCCAATATCCCCCCCGGGAGAAGATGGCCGACGAGCACCAGCCGGAACGGCAGATCTCCACGCTCCCGAAGTCGAGCACAGGCACGGAGAAGGTTGGGAATGTTCTTGTTCGGCGTTACACTGCTGAACGCTAGGATGTACGGTTTTCCCGTGAGGCCGGGCAACGGAACAGCCGTGGCCTCCAGGGCAGCCCCCGACGCCTGCGGTGCACCCTGACCGGCAAGGTGAATGGCTGTCACTTTCTCCGGCTTCAACCCGAACACCCTGATGATCTCCGAGCGCGTGAACTCCGATATTGCAATGACGGCATTCGCACGGCGTGCCGATTGCCGCACGAAGAAATCAAGCACCGACCTCCGCATCCACGGCATATCATAGGCGCGGAAATTCAGGTCCGGAATGGTCACGACCGAAGGACGACCCGGGAAGAGCGGCGCGTTGTAACCGAGGGAATGCAGAATGTCGATTCCCGCCTCCCGGAGCAAGCCGGGCAATCGGCTCTGCTCGAACGCGTACCGATTCCCACGGCGTACCGCCTGCACGGGACAGACCACCCGCTTACATTTCAGACCATCCGGAACCGGCCACCCGGACGATTCCTGGTTCAGGAACAGCACGAACCGGTGCTCCCGCGCCACGGAGGCGAGGCCTCGAAGAAGTCCCGCAGCATACGTTTCCGTTCCTCCCACGATGGAGGGAAGCAGGTACAGCAGGTTGATGCCAATTGTCATAGTTCCGGCGGCTTAAGAGTACGGCTTCCCGGCAGATTGGTCCCTCTCCCCTCGTGCAAACGGCCCGCATAGAAGTCGACAAGGCCAATCGCTGCAGCCCGGAAAAGGCCCGGCTTTGCCACGCTCCAATAGGACAGCTTCAGGAACATAATTGTCCAGAGGTATGTGCAGGCAATCGGGCGTCTCCACCCACCGATGGCAGCTTGAATGAACAACAGGCGATTCCGCGACCAATAGTATGTGACAAACGGCGATAGAGGCCGATGCTGGATCTTGTGATAAATCTTCGATGCCGGCACAAAAAGGAGCGTATGCCCGCAGGCGCGGAGCCGTTGCGAAAGCTCGGCGTCCTCAAAGTACATGAAGAAACGCTCGTCGAACATGCCGGCACGTTGAAACACGTCAACCCGGACCATCATCATGCATCCGGTAAGAAACGAGACTTCCCTGGTTCCGTCCGGCGGAAGGCGAGCCAGGGGCTGATCCTGGTACATCGCAAAGGATGCCGCGCGGAGCGGACGAAATACCCCTCCGCCGAACCAGACGATGTCCGTGCGGGGAGAATAGCAGATCACCCCACCCGCGGCCGCAGCCCGCTCGTCTCGTTCGAGAGCTTCCACAAGTGGTTCGAGGAAGTCCGGTTCCACGAGCGTATCGTTGTTCAAGAACAGGACGTATTTCGGATGCCTCTTCAACAAATGCCGGAACCCGCGATTGTTGCCCGCAGCGAACCCCAGGTTGCAGCCTGTGAAGACAATCTCCGTATCAGGCAGCTCTGACTGCAGCGTGAGCTGGCATTCCCTGTTCGAGCCATTGTCAACGACAACCAGGTCGAGAGGAGCATAGTCTGAGCGCTTCAGCGATCGGAGGCATGCAATGGTATCTGCCGCCCCATTGTAGTTCAGAACGACCACCGCGACACGGGGCTTCATGA
>JAGDMJ010000139.1 GCA_017860555.1 Bacteroidota bacterium | reverse complement strand
CATCACGGCAATGAGGCCGGCAATCAGCATGAACGGAAGCACCACGGCAAACATCGTGAGAAAATAGAAGTGCCATGGCATATTGAATACCGAGCCGTAGCCGAGAAGCATCGCCATCCCCAGCATCACCAGGGTGCTGGAACTGTGGAAGAAATTGTCCACGAACTTGGCGAGAAAAATGTTCCCGTGGGAGATCGGGAGCCCCATCAGAAACGTCACTTCTTCCGACCGGTACAACGTCGCGTAACAGACGATGACATTCCCGAGGTTTACGGTCACGAAGAGCAGGTACAGAATCATCGAGAGAAAGCGGTGGAACAGGAACTGGCCGATGTATGCCTGGTTGAGGAGGTAGATCGTGGCGGTGCGACCAACGAAGAACATGCCGATAATGAAGCCGCCGAAAATGAGAATGGACGCCAGGTCCTTGGCGAAAGCACGGAACCGGAAGTCAAATGTGCGATGAAGCAGCCCCTGCGCTTTGGCGTTCAAGACCAGATTCAGTTCACGCATGGGACCTCACCGGGTCAATTCGAGAAACATCGTTTCAAGCTTCCCGTTGTGAATTCGAGAACCGTCGCGCATTTCCTCGTAAATGATATGGCCGTTCTTGATGATCGCAATGCGGTCGCACAGTTCATCTACCACTTCGAGCAAGTGCGATGACATGAAAACGGTCGTCCCTTGTCTCGATTTCAGCTTCAGAAGGTCCTTTATCAGACGCGCGCTGCGCGGATCAAGGCCGACAATGGGCTCGTCGATGATCAGCACCTGAGGATCATGTAAGAGCGCGGCTGTAAGAACAATCCTCTGCCGCATACCAAGAGAATATTCCTCCCCCCTCCGATCCACGAAGCCCCCGATCTCCAGCAGCTCGATCATTTCGCCGATGCGCTCCCTGAGCACGCCTGATTGCATGCTGAAGAGTCCGCCGACGAAGTAAAGGAATTCCCTGCCTGTCAGCTTGTCATACAGCCACGGCTGGTCCGGCACGTACCCTGTGCTCCTCTTCGCGAGCATTGGTTCGGTGTGCACATTGTGGCCATTGATCCAGCAGGAGCCCGACGTCGGCTCGAACAAACCGGTCATCATCTTGATGGTGGTCGTCTTGCCGGCTCCGTTCAGCCCGAGAAAGCCGAAGAACTCTCCTTTGCCCAGCCGCAGGCTGACGTCGTCAACCGCGGTAAAGGAACCGAATTTCTTGACAAGGTTTCTCAGTTCGATCATGAGCCTGCCGGAAAAACGCGAATGTTACGTCGGGTCTCGACGTATCCCTTCCAACTGCTTCAGAATCGTCTTCTGTGCCTTCCTTAATGCTGCCTCTACCCGTGCACCGTGCGCATTGTACTTCCGCATGTCCAGAAACAACCTGGGCGAGTCGTGGACGGCCGCATCCACAACTGACCGCAGGTGGTCATAATGAGCAGTCACTCCCTTCCACCGTCCAAGCCGGGCCATGTCAACCAGCCGCCCGATGTATTGCGTCAGAAAGATCGTCTCTGCGATCATCCGATCATGCCGGTCGGGGAGCATGATCATCGTTCTGGCGCGCTCACGGTCGAGCACCCGCCGGATGAGCGCGAGCCTCTGCCGCCCGATCCGGACCGGGCAGAGGACCACGGTATGGCCGCTGAGCGAACCCTTGCAGCTATCAGGTCCAAACAACGGATGCGCTCCCAGAATCTCCACCGACCGTGGAAGAATTGCCTTCATCCACCTCGTCGGCTGGGCTTTGACCGCGCAGACATCTAT
This sequence comes from Bacteroidota bacterium, assembly GCA_017860555.1. GTDB lineage: Bacteria > Bacteroidota > Ignavibacteria > UBA10030 > UBA6906 > JAGDMJ01. The sequence continues at coordinate 6,287 of JAGDMJ010000139.1, read as the reverse complement.
GACTAGCGCCCCCGCACGAACGTAACGCTTGATTCGCCTCAGGAGATCCGGCAGCCGCGACACCGGGACTGCGAGAACGACGATCTCCTGAGCAGCCGCTTCGGCAATGGTCACCGCCTTGATATTCCTCTGCGCACCCCGAAGTCGTGGCCTGGAACGATCGGCGACGACGATGTGGACCCGCCGTGCGAGCAAGCTGGCCGCGAGCTTTCCAAAGCGGCCATACCCAATGAGCCCAACCGTCACAATCTCACCTCTCCAATGACCTGCTTTTGCGTGGATCGTGCAAGCTTGAAGATCGCCTGAAACAGTTCGCCCGTGAATTCCTCATCCAAACCCAGAGCGCGGGCGACAGCCAGCTGTTTCCGAAGTATCTGCCTCTCCCTTTTTCGGTCGACGATTTTTGCCTTTTTTCTTTTCTTCAATTCTCCAATTTGCTCTACAAGAACTTGCCTTTCTGTGAGCAGGAGCACAATGTTGGTATCTATCAGATCCACCGTGTCGCGAAGCTCCTGAAGGGCTTTTTTGGAGCGCAGGAGCCGCTGCCGGGTCAGATGATCAAGCAGCGTCAGTGCCACCATTGACTCTGCCACAGGGACAACACGAGGGCAAATGCAAGGATCATGCCTTCCTTCCACGGTGATTCTGGCGGATTCTCCTGAAATTGTCACCGTTTCCTGCTCTTTTTTGATCGAGGAAGGGGGTTTGACAGCAATCCGGAGGACAATGTCCTCGCCGTTTGATATTCCTCCCGCTATGCCCCCCGCATTGTTGGTTCGGGTGCGAACCCGCCCCGTATTCCGATCAAAGTACATCGGATCATTGTTCTGGCTCCCTCTCAGCCTTGCAGCAGCAAACCCGTTACCGATCTCTATTCCTTTTATGGCCCCGATGGACATCAACGCCTTGGAAAGGTCCGCCTCAAGTTTGTCAAAAACCGGCTCACCCAGTCCCACTGGCGGATTCTTGACCACGACTTCTACAATCCCGCCGACGGAATCCCCCTCTGATTTTGCCTTGAGAACCTTTCGTTCCATCTTCTTCGCCGCAACAGGGTCAGGACAACGAAGAGGATTCTTTTCGATCGTGGAGTAGTCGACCCTCTGAGCCCGGACACCGGCGACTTCCTTGGTGTAGGCTATGATTTCCACCCCCTTCTTCGCGAGCAGCTGTTTCGCCACCGCTCCGGCGGCCACGCGCGCCGCAGTCTCGCGGCCGGACGATCTGCCTCCCCCACGGTAATCACTCACGCCGAATTTTGCCAGGTATGTGTACCCGGCGTGCCCCGGACGGAACATGTCCTTGATCTTTTCATACGCCTTCGGCTGCTGATCACGGTTCCAGATGACCATGCAGATAGGCGTGCCGGTGCTCCTTCCTTCAAAGACACCGCTCAAGATCTCGACCTGGTCGGCCTCCGCGCGCGACGTGGTCATCGCGCTCTGTCCCGGCCTTCTGCGCGAGAGTTCCCTTTGAATGAATTCGGTATCAATGGGGATTCCGGGCCGCACGCCATCAATGACCGCGCCGATTGCCCGCCCGTGGCTTTCGCCAAATGTCATGACGCGGAAATGATTGCCTGTTGAATTGCCTGCCATGGGAGTATTGTTAGGAGATATTTGTTGGATAATGGAATTTCTCAAACTCTGACCAGAACCGAGGATAGGACTTCTTCACACACTCGGGATCCTCGATGCGAATGCCCTGGACGCTGAGGCCGACAAGCGCAAAGCTCATCACAAGTCGATGATCGCCGTAGGTGCCGAGCTGAGCCCCGTGAAGCGGGGAGGGAACGATGTCCAGCCCGTCGGGGCGAAGCGTGATCGTCGCACCGACTTTCGCGAGTTCCGTCGCCAGTGCTTGTAGCCTGTCCGACTCTTTGTACCGAAGATGAGCCACATTCCTGATCGTAGTAGGCCCACGGGCAAAGAGCGCGACAGCGCAGAGGGTCGGAACAACATCCGGCATGGTGTTCATGTCCACGTCGATCCCCTGGAGAGCCCCCGATCTCTCGAGAACCAGTCCGTTCTCCGACCATGCTGCCCGGCATCCCATCGCTTCAAGGATCTGCACGAAGCGTGCGTCTCCCTGGGTGGAGTCGCTCCGAACTCCTTCGACGAAGACCTTCCCTCCTGTGATCGCGGCAGCCGCCAGGGGGTACGATGCGCTCGATGCATCTGCCTCAACATCGAATGTCGCAGGTGAATACGTGATTCCAGCCGGCACCACATACCCGTTCGCCTGCTTCTCTATTCCCCTGATCCCGAAATGCCGCATGACATCAAGCGTCATGGAAACATACGACGCGGATGACATCGACCCTTCGACGTTGATGCGCAAGGGTCTATTCAGCGCCGGCGCGACGAGCAGGAGGGATGTGAGGAACTGTGAACTCTTGTCGCTTCGGATGTTGACCGTCTCCCCTTTCATCGTTTCGCCCAACACACTCCACCGCGGCCCGACGGGGTCCTTCTCGACCTCCACACCTGCCTGCCGGAGCGCCAGGAGGAGGTCCTCGATCGGCCGATCCGCCATCCTCTCGGATCCCTCGAACACCGTCTTCCCGCGGGCCAACGCGGCGAGTGACAGGAGAAATCGAAACGTGGTCCCGGCATTTCCAACCGGGATCGGAAATCTGGGAGCATAGAGCCTCCCGCCCGTTCCCTCGACAAGGAGTTCATCCCCACGCTTCCTCGCCAACACACCAAGCTGGTTGAGTCCATTTGCCATCAGAGCCGTGTCATCGCTGTCCGACGCATTCCGGAGAACGGACTCCCCCCGTGCAAGCGCGGCGCAGATCAGGGCACGATTCGTGATGCTCTTCGAGCCCGGGACCGAGATCCGTGCGTGCACCGGCCCCGTAGGTGTGATCTCCCGTGCATTCATTGTCGATGCCCCAGAAGGCGTGCTCGCAGGATGCGCCGCATGAGCGCAATGTCGGGTTTCCGGCCGGTGAAAAGCCGGGATTGCCGCACCCCCTGATTGACGTACATTTCCAGTCCTGAGATGATTCGCGCTTTTTTCGTTCTCGCGTCACGGAGCAATCTGGTGACGGGAGGGTTGTACACCGCGTCGAAGACAAGCCTGGCACGAATGAAGCTCCTCGGCACTGGAGATTCGGAGGCATGTGGCGTCATGCCGACTGATGTAGCATTGACGAGGATGTCCGCATCACCGGCATCCCCGAACGCCACGGCCACTGCTCCAAGTTCGCGCGCGAGCTTGCGGGATTTTGTGACTGTCCGGTTTGTGATGTGGACCTTCGCTCCCCTCCTCTTCGCTTCGAACGCGATGGCCCTGGCCGCCCCGCCGGCACCGAGGATGAGCACGGTCTTGCCACGAACACGCATGTGCGCCTCAATGGCATCGAGCGCACCCGGCGCATCGGTATTCGTGCCATACAGTGTTCCCTGTCTGCGGACAACCGTGTTTACCGCCCCGATCTTCCGTGCAGTCGGATCGATGCGGTCGAGATAGCGCATCACCTGTTGCTTGTGCGGGATCGTAACGCTGAACCCGTCAAGGTGCGGAGCGATCGCGTGCATGAACCGCCCGAGATCGGAGACGATGAACCTGCAATACACCGAGTTCTTCCTCGCCTTCCGGAAGAGAGGATTGTGCACATAGATCCCTTTGCTCTGACCAAGAGGGTTCCCCACCACTCCGAAGACCTTCGTGGAGGGAGTCAGGAGATCGGCACGGTAGATCTTCTTGAGCTCGCTTGCACGCACCTGTCCCGGGGCCGCGCTCCTGCCGTCTTCGGTGGATGCGTACGTGCCCCAGCCCCAGAATTTCTTGTACAGGATCCTGCTCGGTTCTCCTTCTTCTCCCATGGCAATCGCCACCGCCTTTTGGCGATCCTGCCGTGCGAGGGCAAGAAACTCAAATGCCAGCACGTTCTGATAGCTGTCATGTGCGACGAACGCCATCTTGACAACGTCTCCATGGGCAGAGTGCAGCTTGCCGTACAACCGGGCCGGATCGGGAAGCTTTCCGCTCGGGAGATGATACGAGACAATAAGCCCGGGCCGTCGAAGCAAGCCCCGAAACCGGTCCAAGACCCGGCGACCGGCACGGTACTCAATGTCGACGTATGCCGCGCCCTCCTCGCACGCCGACTCGAGAAGTACGAACCTTTCCTCTTCCGGACCGGTGAAGGCTCCCCCCTCCCACGCCGGCCGGCAGGTTGCGATGAACGGCAGGGGCGAAAGGGAAAGGACCGGGATGCGATCTTCTGCGCTGATGAGGTCCAGGCGGAATTCGAAGACGTCGGCGAATGGCTTCGCCCCTTTCACCTGACGTCGCACGTCAGGCAGCGTGGGTCCGGTCAGAGAGACGATGATCATGGCTTCGGGCGCAGCAGATCCATGATGAATTCGCGGGGCACGTTCACATTGATGGCAGAGGACCCGATCGCGGAGGGCAGGACAAAACGTGTTCCATCACTCAGAGATTTCTTGTCGGCCGCGAGGGCTGCGAGGAACTGTCCGTGCTTCCGAATGCGAGGCAACCTTGTTGGGAGGCGGAGGGCCCGGAGCGTGTTCAACAGGCGGGTCCTGTCCCTTTCTGGCATCAGCCCGAGACGAACGGCCAGATTCGCTTCGGCCGCCATTCCGATTGCTACCGCGACGCCGTGCTTGATGGCAAAACCCGACGACGCTTCCACGGCATGTCCGATCGTATGCCCGAGATTCAGCGCTTTTCGCAGCCCAGACTCAAGTTCGTCCTTTTCCACAACGGCCGCCTTGAGCCCGACGGCCCGGGCGATGAGCCAGGAAAGTTGCCGGACATCGGTTTTCCGCAATGCCGGAGCATTCCTTTCGATCCGGCGGAAGAATGCCGCGTCCAGCCCGGCGGCGATCTTGGCAATCTCGGCAAGGCCGTTGCGAAATTCATCGTCGGGCAAGGTTGCCAGGACGGCAGGATCGATGAAAACGGCCAGGGGTTGGTGAAATGCACCAATGAGGTTCTTGCCCACTGGATGGTCAACGCCTACCTTGCCGCCCACACTGCTGTCCACTTGCGCAAGCAGCGTCGTGGGCACCTGTACGAACCCGATGCCCCTGAGAACCGTCGCCGCCACATACCCTGCCATGTCTCCCACCACACCGCCTCCCAGGGCAACCACCAGGCTGTCCCGCTTGACGCCGCCCCGCAGCAGCTGCGATTGCAGCAGATACGCGGTACCGGAGTTTTTGGATTCCTCTCCTTGCTTAAATTCAAGGAGCGAACAATCCGCACCCTGCGCCAACAACTCGCGCATAAACGCCCTGCCATAGAGTCTCCCGACACGGTTGTCCGAAATGACGAAGATCCTTCGGCCCGGCCACCGGCGGGAGAGGATCGCGGGGAGATGCTTCATCATGCCGGCCGAAACGGAGATTTCGTACGAGCGGTCGCGAGTCTGTCTCAGGCGGACAGGTATGCGGAGGGTCTTCATGGACGGGGACCGAAATAAAAAAAACCTTCATCCTTTCGAGGTGAAGGTCATTCACGTTGGCATTGCGCTCGAAACTCACAGAGAACGATACTCATGATAATACTGCTTGCGGCGAAGAAAGTCAAGAAGTGGGGGGCGGATGATTGTTTGGCGCTATGGGCATGGTCAAAGGAAAATACTTTCCCGGACGGGAGGTTTTTGATTGATTTTCCTGTGCGTTTTCGCTATACTTATCAAAATTTTCGGGAGCGTCATGAAAGCGTCGGGCGAATCCGGGGAGAAGGTGATCGCGACCAACCGGAAGGCCAGACACGAGTACACTGTTCTTGATACCGTTGAAGCCGGAATCGTCCTGAAAGGTACCGAGGTCAAGTCCCTGCGCAAGGGGAACGTGAACTTCGGAGATGGGTACGCGACGATCGAGAACGGCGAGGTCTGGCTCTTCGGAATGCACGTAAGCCCGTACGAACAAGGCAGCTACACGAACGTAGACCCGCTCCGAAACAGGAAACTTCTGCTGCACAGAAACGAGATCCGCAAGCTCCTTGGCCGCACTGCCGAGAAAGGATTGACCCTCATCCCCCTTCAGTTGTATTTCCGCAAGAGCGTCGCAAAGGTTCTCTTGGGCGTCTGCAAAGGGAAGAAAGAATACGACAAGCGTCGCGACATTGCGAAGCGCGACGCGGAACGTGATATCCGCAGGAATTACGCGAGGTAAGAAACCGAAGTGTTTGCTCCTGTCAACGAACAGCTCGACATCATCAAGCGCGGTATCGCCGAGATCATCAGAGAAGACGATCTCGTTAGAAAACTCGAGCACTCCATCAAGGCCAACGCTCCACTGAAG
>JAGDMJ010000138.1 GCA_017860555.1 Bacteroidota bacterium | reverse complement strand
GGCGCGGCGCCGGTCCTCGGAGTGCTGAGCTGTCATCGTCATCCTCGATTCTCGATCCTCCATTTTCAATCCTTCCGCCCTCCATACATCTCGTTTTCCACCATGGTGAAAATGATGTGCCCGACGGCGATGTGCCCTTCCTGGATTCTTGCCGTGTCATCGGATGGGATGATGATCGCGACATCGGCAAGTTCTTTCATCGGCCCGCCGCCTCTGCCCCCGAGGGCAATCGTGGTCATCTTCTTCGTCCGCGCCAGCCTCATCGCGTTGTTCACGCTTTCCGATGTGCCGCTGGTACTGAGGCCGATCAGCACATCCCCTTCCTCGCCGAGGGCCTCGACGGCCCTGGCAAAGGTCTGATCGTAGCCGATGTCATTCGCGCCCGCGGTAAGAAGCGTGGAGTCGGCCGTCAGTGCAATGGCAGGAAGGCCGGGACGCTTGATCGCCGGGTTCATCCTGATCACCATTTCCGTGGCCAGGTGTTGGGCATCGCCGGCGGAACCGCCATTGCCGCAGAGGAGGAGCTTCTTGCGCCGGTTGTAGGCCCCGATGATCACGTCGACAGCTTTGATGATCTCCCGGGCGCATTCCTCGTACGTCCTGGTCATGGTTTGGGCGCTGGCGCCGAGCTGGTCCTGGATGAACGCCTGACGGGCGAGAAGGGTAAGCGGAAGGTGTGCCATGGGTAATGGGTTAGGATAACGTGTTCGTTTGCAGGAACATGGCGTGTCGTGCCCCTGCAGGACGCGTGGATTAGGGAAATTTCTGTATACAGGACCTCGTCACGGTGCCAGCATCGATTTCACGACGTCTCCAATGTCCTCCAGCGCGCCGTCGAGTTTCGCGACATCCTTGCCTCCTGCGGTGGCAAGATGTGCGCGTCCTCCCCCTCCGCCGCCGACCTTTTTGGCGATCGCCCCGACGATCTTTCCCGCCTGCAAGGGCGTTGTCTTTATGAGATCGTCGGTCACCACGCAGACCAGGGCTACTTTGCCGTCAATGACGCTTCCGAGCACCCCGACACCGCTGCCGAGCCGCTCGCGCAACGTGTCGCCAAGGCTCTTCAGCTCATCCATGGTTGCCGCCGCAACGCGTGATGCGACGATGCGAAAACCGTCCATCTGTGTTGCGTCGGAGACCAGGTGTTCAATCCCCGATGATGCTTCCTGCACGCGAGTTCGCGAAAGCTCCTTCCGAAGGTCACTGGCTGCCCTCGCATACGACTCGAGACCCTGCTCGCGCTCAGCGAGCGCGGTTTCGAGGATCCGCAGCGTTTCGGGGGTCGGGTGCCCCCGGGTCACCACGGTCGGCACGAACGTCAGTCGCTCACGGGGAGGAGGGGCACCTGCCGCTCGCCCCAGTTCCTTCTCGAGAGACGCGGTTTCATCCAGCAGCTGCGCAATCCGTTCATCCAAGCCGCCGATCTTCTCGATCTGCTCCTCGATGTACCGCTTGATCCCGTCACCCGTGACGGCCTCGATGCGCCGGATACCACTGGCGATGCTCGATTCGGAGACGATCTTGAAGAGCCCGATATCCTGCGTGTTGGTCACGTGTGTCCCCCCGCAGAGCTCGACGGAAAACTGCGGATCGATTTCGACGATCCTTACCCGGTCGCCGTATTTATCACCGAAGAACATCTTGACATGTGGGTATCGGCGCCTGGCGTCGTCGATGGTCAGCCACTCCTTCGGATCATTCAGCGCGTGGACGGGGATTGCAGCGGCAATTTTCTCGTTGACGATCTCGTCGATTGCCCTCACCTCCTCGGGGGTGATACGCTCGAAATGATTGAAGTCAAATCGGAGTCTGTCGGGTGCCACGAGCGACCCTTGCTGGTGCAGATGCGTTCCCAGAACCCGCCGGAGTGCCTCGTGAACTAGGTGCGTGGCGGAGTGATTCCGTTGAATATTGAGGCGGCGCGGGCGGTCGACCGCCGCCTCCACTTCTTTGCCTGTGAGTTCCTCCGGGTGCCCTTCAAGAATGCGGATTTCATGGATGATCTTTTTATCCTGCTTGAAGGAGTCCAGAACCTCGGCGAGGAAATGCTCTCCGCGAATGATGCCGGTATCGTCCACCTGTCCTCCGGACTGCGCGTAGAACGGGGTCTGGTCGAGCGATATGAACCGGCCATCGATCACCCGGGTGAGTCGGGCCCTGGTCTCGAGTCGTTCGTACCCTACGAATGTCGAGTCGGCGACGTCACCCAATTTTGTGACCACCGCAGCGACGTCAGCGGCCTCTTCCTGTTTTCCGGCTTCACGCGCACGCGTCCGCTGTTCTTCCATGAGCTCCGTGAAGGTGCCGACATCCACGCTGAGGCCTCGTTCGTTTGCCAGGAGCTGGGTGAGGTCAAGCGGGAAGCCAAACGTGTCATACAGCCTGAAAGCGTCTTCCCCCGGGAACATTCTGGAATGACCGATGCGCTGCACGACCGTCTCAAAAATGTCAAGCCCGCGGTCGAGCGTGGCATTGAAACTCTCCTCTTCCGCCTTGATGACCCGTTCGATATGCGGTAGTTTCTCGACCACCTCGGGGAACGCCTTTCCCATGCTGTCGGCGACTGCCCTGGGAATGAGATAGATGAAGGGATCACGCATCTGGAGATTCCGCCCGAAGCGTGCCGCTCGCCGGAGAATGCGGCGGAGGACGTAACCTCGCCCGTCGTTGCCCGGGATCGCACCATCGGCGATCGCGAAGGAGAGCATGCGTGCGTGATCCGCGATGACCCGCATGGCCACCTGGTTGGTTTCACCCTCGTACGGCCGCTCTGTCACCTTTGCTATCGTGCCGATGATGGGAGTGAAAACATCGGTGTCGTAGTTCGAGCTTTTCCCCTGAAGCACAGCACAGACGCGTTCGAAACCCATTCCTGTGTCCACATGCTTCGCGGGAAGATCCTCGAGCCTGCCTTCTTTGGTCCGGTTGTGCTGAATGAAGACCAGGTTCCAGATCTCCATGACGCGGGGATCACCCGCATTCACGAGTTTCTCACCGCTCAGGTCAGGAGTAAGGTCAATGTGAATTTCCGAGCAAGGGCCACAGGGACCCGTGTCGCCCATCTCCCAGAAATTGTCCTTCTTCCCGAACCGGAGGACATGAGCCGGGTTGATGTCCGTGACCTTCTTCCAGAGGGTTTCGGCCTCGTCGTCTGTTTCGAAGACTGTCGCGTAGAGCCGGCGCTTCTCGAGCCCCCAGACCTCCGTCAGCAACTCCCATGCCCAGGCGATGGCTTCCTTCTTGTAGTAATCGCCGAAGGACCAGTTGCCCAGCATTTCAAAAAAGGTGTGATGATAAGTGTCCCGTCCCACTTCTTCCAGATCGTTATGCTTGCCGCTGACACGTATGCACTTCTGAGTATCCGCGGCACGGACGTACTCCCGCTTGCCGGTTCCAAGGAAGACGTCTTTGAACTGGTTCATCCCGGCATTGGTGAAGAGCAGGGTGGGATCACCGTGCGGAATTACCGGTGCGCTGGGAACGATCCTGTGTCCCCGCCCCTCGAAGAAGCGGAGAAAACTCTCTCTGATCTCGCTGGATTTCATCAGACTTCGATTTGTGTCATCAGGGCAATTTCCTCCAGAATCGAGCTAACCTCAACGCATTTGATCATTTCCCCCGCGTAGACGATCGCTTTGCCGGTGGTGTGAACCTCCCAGGCAAGAGCTTCCGCCTTGGATTCGGTGCATTTGATTGCCTTGATCAACTGGCCAATGACCTCCTCGAACGTGTGGATTTCGTCATTGAACAGAATGACCTTGGCCGGCTCCTGGAGATTGACTTCTTCTTCCTGAACCGGCTCTTCAAGAGGATTCGTCGCCATAAAGGGAATTGGTTTCGAATAAGAAAAATACCAAAAAATGCTTTCTGTTGCAATATTCCGAAGGTCCGACCTGCTCGGTGCAAGCAAGTGGGCATGCGGAATGCCTAAAGGCTGCGCCTGAATCGTCAGGCAACGGACGAGCCATGGATTCTCCTCTGTGGTGGTCTCTGTACCCCCGCGCACCGTGGTTCTTTGACCTTGCGCTCAGACCCTGCTATGCGTATATTATGCATATTTTCTCATCACTTCCAGGATACTGCCATGGCTTTCGACATCGAGTTGATCGAGCATATCTATGCCAGAACCCCCGGACGACTTCGCGCGGCACGGAGAACCGTCGGGAGACCACTGACACTTACCGAGAAAATTCTATATGCTCACTACCGCAGGCCTTTGAAGGATGCCCCCCGGCGAGGAGAAACATATACAGAATTCTCCCCCGACCGTGTCGCCATGCAGGATGCAACGGCGCAGATGGCGCTTCTCCAGTTCATGTCTGCAGGCATTCCCAGAGTCGCGGTCCCCTCCACGGTCCATTGCGATCACCTGATCCGCGCCGAAGAGGGTTCCGGTCCCGACTTAAACCGCGCGTTCAGCGAGAACAAGGAAGTCTACGACTTCCTTGCGAGCGTCTCGGCTCGCCATGGCATCGGATTCTGGAAACCGGGCTCCGGAATCATCCACCAGGTCGTTCTGGAGAACTATGCGTTCCCGGGCGGGATGATGATCGGCACGGACTCTCACACGCCGAACGCCGGAGGGCTCGGAATGATCGCCATCGGTGTAGGCGGAGCCGACGCTGTCGATGTGATGGCGGGAATGGCCTGGGAGCTGAAGTTCCCGAAGGTCATCGGTGTCCATCTCACCGGGTCGCTTAATGGGTGGACGTCGGCAAAAGATGTGATTCTTGCGGTGGCCGGGATCCTGACGGTGAAGGGAGGCACCGGCGCCATCATTGAATACTTCGGCGAAGGTACCGCCTCGATTTCTGCGACGGGGAAGGCCACGATCTGCAATATGGGTGCCGAAGTCGGTGCCACGACATCGCTCTTTCCCTATGATTCCCGGATGGCTACGTACTTGAGAGCCACGGGGCGCGCGCGGGTTGCCAGCCTTGCCGACGAGATTTCCGAGTTTCTCCGTCCCGACCCCGAAGTCCTCTCAACTCCGGAGCAGTACTACGATCAGATCATCGAAATCAGCCTCTCCGACCTGGAGCCGTTGGTGAACGGGCCGTTCACCCCGGATAAGGCATGGAAGCTCTCCGAGTTTGGCGAAGCCGTCAGGGAGAACGGTTATCCGGAAGAACTTCGCGTAGCGCTCATTGGCAGCTGCACGAACTCGAGCTACGAGGATATCGAACGTTCCGCGAGCGTTGCACGCCAGGCTCTCAGGCGCGGCCTGAAAGCGAAATCGGAATTCACCATCACCCCCGGCTCGGAACAGGTGCGGGCTACGATCGAGCGTGACGGCCTCCTGCAAGTTCTCACGGATGTCGGAGGCATGGTCCTGGCGAATGCCTGCGGCCCATGTATCGGGCAATGGAAACGGCACGATGTGCAAAAGGGAGACAAGAATTCTATCATCACCTCATTCAACCGGAACTTCGCGGGACGGAATGATGCCAACCCCGATACACATGCCTTCGTCGCGAGTCCGGAGATCGTGACGGCATTTGCCCTGGCGGGCAGGCTCACGTTCAACCCGATGACCGACTCGCTGAGGAACGACAGGGGCGAGGCGATCACGCTAGATCCACCGACGGGTGATGAACTGCCTCTCCGCGGCTTCACTGCGGGCGAGGGTGGCTATCTGCCTCCTGCAGCAGATGGGTCGAAAGTCAGAGTAAAGGTGGACGAGAACAGCGACCGGCTCCAGATTCTGGAGGCGTTTCCGCCCTGGGATGGCAACAATTTGGTCGATCTGCCTTTGCTCTTGAAGGCCAAAGGGAAATGCACGACGGATCACATTTCACCGGCCGGAAAATGGCTGAAATACCGCGGCCATCTTGACAATATCTCGAACAACATGTTCAGCGGTGCCATGAATGCGTACACCGGCGAGGCGGGCGTCGGGAAGAATGTCTTCACCGGAGAAAGAAAGGAATACCCGTCCATTGCGCGTGACTACAAGGCGCAGGGGACGGGCTGGGTGGTCGTGGGGGACGAAAACTATGGGGAGGGCTCGAGCCGCGAGCATGCCGCGATGGAACCGCGATGGCTTGGGGGGAAAGCCATCATCGTCAAGAGCTTCGCCCGTATTCACGAGACTAACCTGAAAAAGCAGGGGATGCTCCCCCTCACATTTGCTGATCCTGCAGACTATGACAGAGTGCGTGAAGACGACCGGATCTCCATTCTCGGGATCACCTCCTTTGCCCCCGGAACTCCCCTGAAGATGGTTCTGAAACATCCTGATGGAACAGTGGACGAGTGCCTGGTGAACCATTCGTTCAATGAGAATCAGATTGGGTGGTTCAAAGCCGGGAGCGCGTTGAACCTGATAGCGGCTCAGACGAAGAAGGCGCAACAGGATGCGGGCCTCAAGCTCCCCTCAGTCCCGGCGGCGAAAAAGCAGCCCGCCGCCAGGAAGAGCGCAGGGCGCAAGCCGGCCGGAAAGGGGAGTGGGAAAGGCAAACCCAAGCCTCGCAAGGCGAAAAAGGTGAAGGCAACGAAAGCAAAAAAGGTTTCGCGGCGGACGAAAGTGGCAAAAAGAGGGCGAAAGTAGGCCGCCGACGGAACTACGTGAGGAGCAAAAGGGGTTGTATGGGTGTCTCATCACGCTTTCCATGCCTCGATGGCGAGCGTCCTGTGCGAACCAATCGCAATCCGGCTTCCTCAGATGGCTTCGTGGGAAAGACGCTTTTCGCGGGGAAGCATGGCTGGCACGATAGACACGTAAGCATTTTCTGTTCATTCACATAGGAGAGGAGAAGGGTATGCAATACGATCCGAGAGCAATTCAGCCATTCCGTGATGAATTGACGGCATTGGGCTTTCGTGAGCTCCGTACTGCAGATGACGTTGACACGGTGATCGATACGCACAAAGGGACAAACCTCGTCGTCATCAATTCTGTATGCGGCTGCGCGGCGGGAAAAGCCAGGCCCGGACTTGGCATTGCGTTGATGAAGTCTCAGGTCAGACCGGATTTGCTCACAACCGTGTTTGCCGGCGGGGATCTTGAAGCAACAGCGAGGTTGCGTCAGCGCCTCGACAATCTTCCGCCTTCTTCTCCCTCCATGGCGCTCTTCAGGGATGGACGGCTGGTGCATTTCATCCCGCGCTATCAGATCGAACGCCGGACCGCGTTTGAGATCGCCCAGCATCTGATGGAGGTGTTCAGGGAATTCTGCGGCCCGCAGGTCGTTCAAGAGGTCCCGCAGACAGAGTAGATGCCATGCAGGCCGATCTCAAGATCGGCCTGCGAGACTGGGCAACAAGCCCCGCGTTCGGCGGGGCTTGTTGCATCCTGAGAGGTCCTGGCGTTGACTCACATGTTTGCCACAATCGCCTTTCCGAATTCCGAGCACTTCACTTCGCGCGCCCCTTCCATGAGCCTGGCAAAATCGTATGTCACCACCTTCTGCCGGAGGGTCTTGTCCAACGCGCTCATGATCAGGTCGGCCGCCTCGTTCCAGCCCATGTAGCGCAGCATCATTTCGCCGCTGAGGATCACCGAGCCCGGGTTCACCTTGTCCTGCCCGGCGTACTTCGGTGCCGTGCCATGGGTTGCCTCGAACACGGCATGCCCCGTGACATAGTTGATGTTTCCTCCGGGCGCTATGCCGATGCCTCCTACCTGTGCCGCGAGCGCATCGGAGATGTAATCGCCGTTCAGGTTCAACGTGGCGATGACATCATATTCCGAAGGCCGCGTCAGGATCTGCTGCAAGAACGCATCCGCGATAACATCTTTGATGAGAAGCTTCCCTTCCGGTCGCTGCCCCCCGCAGTCGTCCCATGTGACGACCCGGTCGGCGAACTCTTTCCTGGCAAGCTCATATCCCCAATCACGGAATCCCCCTTCGGTGAACTTCATGATGTTGCCCTTGTGCACGAGCGTCAGCGAGGTCCGCTTATTCGCGATGGCATACCGTATCGCCGCACGCACCAGGCGCTCGGTCCCTTCGCTGGATACCGGCTTGATGCCGATACTGCATGTTTCGGGGAAGCGGATCTTCTTGACACCCATTTCTTTCTGAAGCCATTGCACGACCTTG
>JAGDMJ010000137.1 GCA_017860555.1 Bacteroidota bacterium | reverse complement strand
CGCCGAAACGACGCCTGTTGATCTGGGACCAACGTACAGCGGGACGAATCCCAAGACGACCAGCATGCTTGAAACGTCGAATATGAACAGGAACGGTGCAACGGGCTATTGGGTGGATACCTATCCCATGTCCGACCAGAGCACCTTCTATCCCAAGACGGGTACGAAGCAGAAAGAGATGGGAACCGGCTTCATCGTGAAGTCCGCTCTTGCAAACCCCGCGGCTCTGGCGTCCGGCCAGGCGAAGATCTCTGTAAAGCCGAATCCGTACAAGAAGAAGGCCCTGTTCGATAACGCAACCGATGCTTATGATCACAAGGTGACCTTCTACAACCTGCCGCCGAATGCAAAGATCACCATCATCGACGTCTCCGGTCAGCTCATCAAGGAACTCTATTTCCAGTCCAATGATCCGAACAACGGAAGCATGTTCTGGGATATGTTCTCGAAAGACGGTGTCGAGGTGGCAAGTGGCCTTTACATCTACGTGGTGGAGTATGACGGTGGGAAACACGTTGGATACCTTTCAATCCTGCGTTGAAACCATGACTACAGAAACCAGCATGAGGCACGAGCCATGAAAAAAATCATCATTGTCGTGAGTTGCTTGTTGCTTGTCCTCCTGCTCGCCCAGACAGGCGCGGCGCAGGAACGAAAAGCAGGACTCACCGGAGCGGCGTTTCTCAAGATCGGCGTGGGTGCCCGGCAGGTCGCCTTGGGTACGGCCACAACGGCGCTCACCGGTGACGTCAACCAGATGTTCTATAACCCTGCGGGCATCGCGTTGAAAAACGAGGTGCTCCAGGCCTCCTTCACATACAACAAGTGGATCGCCGACATCGGCCACAACAGCGCGGCGGTCTCGTATAACTTCGAGGACATCGGAACCGTCGGTGTCGGGTTCATCACGTTCGGCATCTCCGGCATCGCCGCCGACCGTGATATCCCGACCGATCCGGCTCTGAAGCCGTTTCAAATCGAGACCAACACTTCGTCCACCTATGACTATCGCGATATGGCCTACCAGCTTACCTTCTCGCGCTACGTCATGGATAACCTCGCACTCGGCGTTTCGGTGCGCGGCGTGACGGAAGAGATCGACGGACTGTCCACCACGGCCTTCGCGCTGGACTTCGGGTCGACGTACAACATCGGGGTGTTGGACTGGGTCATCGCGGCCCGTTTCAATAACCTCGGGTCCGACATGAAGTTCTATGACATCGCGTTCGGGCTGCCGTTGCAGTTCTCCATCGGTACGGCAATGGTCCCCATCAAGGCCGGCGACAGCAAGATCATGGTGGCCCTGGATGCGACCAAGCCTCAGGATGGTCCGCTCTATTTCTTCAGCGGCGCCGAATATACGTTCATGGACATGTTCGCCCTCCGCGGCGGCTATAAGTTCAACTACTCCGGAACGAGTGAAACACCCGGGTTGGGAACGCTTGCCGTCAACAGCACAATCGAGGGCCTTTCCCTGGGCGCGGGTATTCAGTATGAACTCGAAGGTGCAGGGATCATCGGCGTGGATTACAGCTACACCCAGATGAACCTGCTGGACAACGTTCACCGGTTCAGCCTGAAATTCGGGATGAAGTAAGCCGCGTCGTTACCAAGCGGAAAGCGCGCCATCTTGCAAGGGCGCGCTTCCCGCAGCTTGTCGGGGTAATCCCTTCGGGGTGCACATCATGAGGGATTACCCTTTTTTATCCCGCGTGCACGACACGTTGAACAGCACTGAGGAGAGAACCATGCCATCCCATCAGTCTGCTGCTCTCCCCCTGCTCCCCACCACCGTCATTGGTAGCTATTCGCTGCCGAAATGGCTCGAACTGGCGCGCGAACTCGGGGCGACGCAGGTCCTTGCTGCAGATCACCTGACAGAGGCGGTTGACAACGCCGTGCGTTCCGCGATCAAGGACCAGGAGGCCGCCGGCGTGGATATCATTACTGACGGCGAGCTCCGGCGCGAAACCATGGTGAACTTCTTCTCCATGCGGATCCATGGTTTCGATATGTCGGGCCGGTTGAAACCGATCGGCGACCTCGATCCTTCCATCCAGATGCCCGACCCGATCGTGAAAGACAAAGTCCGGCGCGACCAGGGCCTGGGGATGGATGCGCATTTCCGTTTCTTGAAACAATTCGCCGCACACCGGACCAAGGTGTGCGTCACCGGACCGCAGATGCTCGCCAAGCGGGCGACCAATGAGTACTATGCTTCGGACCGGGAGCTCGTCTTTGACCTCGCGGATATCCTCAACGTGGAGCTGAAAGGACTTGTGGAAGCGGGCTGCGATTTCATCCAGATCGACGAGCCGGTCTGGGTAGGCTACCCGCAGGATATTCCCTGGCTCGTGGAATCGTTCAACCGGCTCGTCAGCGGCGTCAAGGCCAAGATCGCCCTGCACGTCTGCTACGGCAACTACCAGCTCAAACGGCTCTTCAAGGGAGAATACGGGCAGCTCTTCCCGACAATCCTGGACGTCAACGCAGACCAGCTCAGCCTGGAGTTTGCCGTCTCCGACGGGGTAGGCCTGGAATTGTTCAAGCAGTACCCCTCAGACAAGGAAATCGTCGTCGGGGTAATTGATGTCAAAGCGATGGAGGTGGAAAGTCCCGATGTTGTTGCCCGGCGCATCAGGCAGGCGCTTGAGTACATCCCTGCGCAGAAGATGTATATCAGTCCGGATTGCGGAATGAAGTTCATGCCGCGGGACAGGGCGTTTGCGAAGTTGTGTGCAATGGTTGAAGGGACCCGGATTGTCAGGGCCGAGTTAGGAGAACCAGGCTGATCTCACACTGTCGGCATCTGTCGTGACCCCGGGAACAGCTTCCGTGCCCTCGAGGAGGATCGTGCAGCGCGCGCGAGTGTTCGGTAGTGCAGCGAAACCCTTGGAATCAGTCGACTATGGTTCTCGACGATCTGAAAAGCATACGAGTCATTGCTGTATCGCCTTCATCCCTGCCCGTAGTGGGGACGGTTGCCGACCGGCTCATTGCCTCGGCAGCGCGGCAGGCGCGCGTGGTGCCGCTCGCAGGGGGGGAGAACCCGGGCCCCGGCACATTCCGCATTACCATCACCGACCGGCTGCATGGAACACCGCGGGAGGGCGCGTGGATGTTCTTTCGCATCGGCCCGGACGGATCAGGAGAGATGCTTGCGTCGGATGCGCACTGGCTCTATCCGCTTTCTTCCGTGGTCCTCGAAGAATGGAGCGGACGCCAAAGCACGGAATCTTCCGATGGCATCCTGGTCGTCCCGACATTTTCCTGGCTGCGGAACCTCAGCGATTTTCTCGTCGGCAGCTTGCGCAACGCACGGTGCTTCGACCGGGAACAGTATATCCGCCAGCTGGCTCGACAGGGATTCTCCCATGTCACGATCAATGGCCTGGGAGTGGGGCGTCCGTTTGAATCCGGGCCGCCCGGAGATGTCTATTCGTGGTTCTACGACTATAGCCCCGACCTCGATCAGTTCGTCGATTCCGATCTGCTGTGCGGGTACTACCCGGCGGACTATCTTTCGGCCAACCTGAATTTCCTCAAAGAGAATGCCCGGCTTGCAGCGAAGTACGGCCTGACCCCCGGCCTGCACATCAACTCTCCCCGCTCCATGCCGGACGCGTTCTGGGACAGATACGGGTTTCTGAGGGGTGCCCGGGTCGATCATCCACGCGAGACGCTCCGGCCCCGGTATACCCTCGCCATGAGCCATCCCGCCGTCCAGCGGCACTACAGGGAACTTGTTCGCAAGATCATGCATGAGGTGCCCGAGATCGGGTTCATGCATGTCTGGACAAACGACAGCGGGGCGGGTTTTGAGTTTGTCAGCTCGCTCTACGCGGGGCGCAACGGCGGCCCGTACCTGATCCGCGAATGGAAGAATGAGGAAGAGATCGTCCGCAGGGCTGCAGACAACGTCATGACATATTATCGACTTCTGAGGGATGAAGCGCGTCACGTCAACGGGTCGTTCCGCCTGGTCTGCGACCTCGGCCCGTTCTATGCGGAGCGCCGACACATCCTTCCACAGCTTGGCGGCGGGATCGACACGGGGGAATTCGGGTTCTTCATGGACCCTGATGGCAAGGCCTATTCGCAGGAGATGCTCCGGCCAGATGTGATCGTACACGCAAAAGTGGAGGCCGGAAGCACAAATGTGGTCGGCACCCCATGCCCGCGGCTGCTCTATGAACGACTCCAGAACGTGCGCATGAGCGGCGGCAGTGCGGTGCTCTCGGGCGCCAATCCGGAGACTCTTGCCCCGTTCGACATCAACAACGAAGTGGTGAGATCCGTACAGTTCTTTCCGTCACGCCCGATCGACGAGGTGTTGCAGCAGAGCGCGGACATCCTCGTCGGTCCGGAGCGATCGCGGGATCTCGTCAGGCTCTGGGATCTGGCCGACTGCGCCGTGCGCGCCTTTCCAACGGATATTCCTTGCAGCACATTCGGTTTTCCGTGGTTCCGCTTCTGGGTCAGGCCGTTCGTCCCGGACATCGATGCCATTGCCGAGAAAGATCGCGCATACTATGAGCGGTTCCTTCTGGCGACATTCAACAATCCCGCCCGCGTGGATTTCAACAACGACATGATGTGGAATTTCCTCACGATGGAGGAGGCGGGAACACGAAAGGACCAGATCGACAGCGCCGTTCTTCCTCCCCTCCGGGAGGCAGTCGCGCTGTGCGAGGACCTCATGGCGCGGGTGCCTTCGGTTTCCCCGGGCCGCCTGGCTCTCCATGATCTGCATGACCGCCTGGCTGCGATGCTCTGCTTCTACACGACCATGCGCAACACGGTTGCGTGGACCGAGTCCGTCCACGGGTTTCTTGATGCGGCGAACCAGGAGCAGAAGGAGGCATGCACGGCTCTCTGCCGGGCGATGGTGGACAACGAGCTGGAGAATACTCACCGGCTCCTCCGCCTCTGGGAGGAATCGGATGTTCACTGGATCCCCATTTCACGGACGGGTGAGTCGCTCCATATCTATGGCCAAAACTTTGGCGAGTTGCTCAGGAAGAAGATCGACCTGATGGAACGGCATGCCATGGATGAACCGGGAATAGACCCGGACTATATGTGGAGAATGCCCGGCAAGGCTCTGCAGAGCCAATAGGACATGCGCATGCACACACAGCACCTTTCTCTTCTCAAGAGAAAGGGCTCGGGAGAGCTATGAAAGCTGCAGAGACATCGCTACGCTGTGGTCACGCGGCTCTTGATGCGTTGTATCCTCGCATCAAGAACTTCATGTTGCAGGACATCACCGAGTACAACATGCTCGGGACTCCCATACGTGGGTATCGCACGCCGGATACTCCCAGCATCTGGCTCCGCGACTACTCGGACATGATGCGCGGCTTCAAGTACTGGGAAGCCGATCTGCAGAGCGTTGTCACGCATCTTGCCGAGATGCAAAGCGCGCGGGGATGGCTCTTTGATTACTTCACCATGACGCCGGAGAAGATCCCATGCGAAAAGGAAAACTGGGCGAAATATGTCCGGGTGCCCGTCGAAGCTGACGTCGAATACCGCTTCATCAAGGCGATCTATCAGGCATGGCAGGCGACCGGCGACCGGGAATGGCTGGCAGAGATGTTCCCGCACATGGAGAAGGCGCTCCGGTACGTCCTGACAGATCCCTGGCGCTGGGACAAGAAGTCGGGATTGGTCAAGCGCGCGTTCACGATGGATACCTGGGATTTTGATTACACCGCGGGGGCGCATCCATGGCTGAATTTCCAGGTCAATGACCGCACCTTCTGGGGGATCATGCACGGCGACAACTCCGGATACTACGAGGCATTTCAGCAGATGAGCCGCCTTGCGGCCGCACTCGGCAAGCGAAAGCAGGCTGCGGAGTGGCAGAAGTTCGCGTTGCGTTTCCGGACGCGCGCCAACAAAGTGTGCTTCAACGGCCGGTTCTACACGCACCATGTGCATCTCGTCCCGGTGTCGATCCCGCGCCTGGACGAAAGCCGCCAGCTCAGTCTGAGCAATCCGATCGATATCAATCGCGGCCTGGCAACGCACGAGATGGCAGTCTCCATCCTGGAGGAATACCAGGAACGCGCGCGCACCACCGGCGCGTTCGCTCCCTGGTTCACCATCGATCCTCCGTTCCCGGACGGCATGTTCGGCGATGAGAAACTCGTGGGGGGCGCGTACTGCAACGGCGGGATCATGCCCCTGGTGGGAGGAGACCTCGCGCGTGCCGCGTTCGAGCATGGGTTTGAGGAATTTGGTCTCCGGCAGCTTCTCATCTACGAAGAGCTGACTCGCAACAACGAGTCGTACCTCTGGTACTTTCCCGACGGGCGCCGCTCCACCGTGGAAACAAGCACCAGCCCCGATGCCTCGTCCACCGATGGCTGGGGCTCCTCGGCAATGTTGTATGCCCTCATGGAAGGGCTCGCGGGCATTGTGGATGAAGCGCTGCTCTTTCAGCACGTCCGACTGTCGCCTAGATGGCCGGCAGCCGATTGCAGCCATGTCGACGTGTGTACGGCCTACGGCCCTTCCGGGGTCTCCTTCCGGTACCATTATGCCCATGATGCCGCACGGCGGGAAATCGTGGTCGACATCCGCGGCGGCCGTCATGTCGATCTGCATCTTCTGCTTCCCGCCGGGACGCGCTGCTCGCACCTGGAGGTTGCCGGAAAAAAAGTGGCGTATCGAAATACCAAAGTACGCAACAGCAACTACGTCGATGCCCGTTTCGGCGTCAGGGCAGGGACAACCGTCAGAATTCAATACGTTCATCCGAAATGAGAAGTTGGAGGAACGAGCGACGGTAGAGACGACGAAGGAACATGAATAGGAATCAATAGATGAAGCGAAAAGAGTTCCTGATGTCCATCGCCGGCACCATGGCCGGTGCAACGATGCTGCCGGGCTATCGGCACGCCGGCGCGATGGCAAGCAAACCCGGCGTTCTGCCGTCGATCGACCCGGCCGACGAGCAATTCTGGAAACTCCTCCGGGCTCAATTTCCGCTCACCCGCGAGAGAGCCTACTTGAACACCGGGGGACTCGGTGCTTCCCCTTACGTGGTCATTGACGCGGTCAAAGGAAAGATGGATGAGTTGGAACGGATCTCGGAGACCGGCCACGACGAGCAGTTCTTGCGACGGATCAAGGAATCGGCGGGCAGGCTGATCGGTTGCGAGGCGGAAGAAATTGCCTTCGTGCGAAACACCACCGAAGGGATCAATATTGTCGCACATGGCCTTCCCTTCAAGGCGGGGGACGAGATCATCACCACGACGCATGAGCATGTGGGGAATGCGTTGACCTGGATCGCGCTCCAAAACCGTGCAGGTACGGTGATGAAGTTCTTCGAGCCTTCCGTCCGGTCGCAACAGGAAAACCTGGATAGGATCGAGAAGCTGATCACGCGTCGAACGCGCCTCCTCAGCATCCCGCATGTGGTCACCACAACCGGGCTGATCATGCCCATAAAGGAAATTGCGCGTCTGGCAAAGGAGAAGAATGCCTGGTTCTTCGTGGACGGAGCCCAGACGGCGGGGATGTTCCCGTTTGACCTCCACGATCTGGGATGCGATGCCTGGGCTACAAGCGGGCACAAATGGCTCATGGGGCCCAAAGAGACCGGACTGCTGTATGTCCGGAAGGACATGCTGGACACCATTGAAGCGAAGTTCATCGGCGCGCATTCGGACGGCTCGACCGGGTTCGATTTTCAGAAGGGTACGTTCTCCCTCAATCCTGCGGCGACGCGGTACGAGTATGGCACGGTGAGCATCCCCGTAAGGGCAGGGCTCGGCGCGGCGATCGACTTTGTGCAGGGCATTGGCATGGAGAACATCTGGAAACGCGACAAAGCCCTTTCCACCCGGCTGTTTGCCGGGCTGCAGGCAATCCCCGGCGTGAAGGTGCTTTCCCCGGAGAGTGATTCCATGCGCAGCGCGATGATCACGCTGATGCACGAACAGTTGCCATACCTGGAGCTGCAGAAGCACCTTGATACGTACAACCTGCGGACGCGCGGGGTTTCGGAAGGCGGCCTTGCGGCGCTTCGCATATCCACGCATATTTACACGATGCCGGAAGAAGTCGACCGGGTGCTCGA
>JAGDMJ010000136.1 GCA_017860555.1 Bacteroidota bacterium | reverse complement strand
CGGCTTTCCCCCCTTCCAGAGGCTCTGGTGAACGTGCATGCCGGAGCCGTTGTCGCCAAAGAGCGGTTTGGGCATGAAGGTCACTGTCTTGCCGCGCAGTCGCGCTGTGTTCTTGATGACATACTTGAATAACAGCATGGCATCCGCGCTCTTGAGCAGCGGAGCGAAGCGAAGATCAATCTCGGATTGTCCCGCAGTGGCGACCTCATGGTGTTGCGCTTCCACCGACAGCCCCACGGCAATCAGGTTCTGCGTCATCTCATTGCGCAGGTCCTGGAGCTGATCGGTCGGCGGCACGGGGAAGTACCCCTCCTTGTAGCGGGGCTTGTAGCCGAGGTTGGGCATCTCCTCCCGGCCGGAATTCCAGCGTCCTTCGACGGAATCGAGGTAGAAGTAGCTGCTGTGTTCGTTCGTATCAAAGCGGACGTCATCAAAAATAAAAAACTCCGCCTCAGCACCGAAGGACGCCGTGTCGGCGATCCCGGTGGACTTCAGGTACGCGTCCGCCTTCTGCGCGATGCTGCGCGGGCAGCGTTCATACCGTTCCTTGGTGATCGGGTCGTACACGTCGCAGATCAGGCTGAGCGTCTTCACTTCGATGAACTGATCGATGAATGCCGAAGCCGCATCGGGAATGATCAGCATGTCGCTCTCGTTGATGGCTTTCCAGCCCCGGATGCTCGACCCGTCGAACCCGAACCCGTCCTCAAACGACTTCTCTTCAAGTTGCGTGACCGGCACGGAGAAGTGTTGCCATTGCCCCGGGAAGTCCATGAATTTGAAGTCGATCATCCTGACATCTTGATCTTTGATGGTTTTGAAAACAGCAGCTATGTCCGAACCCGGTCCGCGTCTTGCCTCCGGCGCCTTTTTTGCCATGGGTGTGCGTCCTTTCTATGATGGATGGTTGCGTTTAGATGATTTCGTGATATCCCTGTTCGCCATGCTCCACGAAGTCGAGCCCTTCGTGCTGATGCTCGTCGTCGCTCCTGATCCCGATGGTCAGGTCGATCACCTTGAGCAGGACAAATGTGACGCCGCCGGACACTGCCGCGGTGGCAACCACAGCGATGCATTGCACCACGAACTGGTATGGATTTCCGTAGAACAAGCCGTTGCTGCCCGCGGGGTTGACCGCCGTCGTAGCAAGCAAGCCGGTCATCAGCGCCCCGAAAATGCCGCCGACGCCGTGGACCGAGAACGCATCGAGGGTGTCGTCGAGACCCCAGCGGATTCTCTTGTTCAGCGTCCAGTAGCAGACCGCTGCGACCCCGAGCCCGATGATGACCGCTCCCATCGGCGTGACAAAGCCGCACGCCGGCGTGACGGCGACCAGGCCGGCCACCGCGCCGGTAATCGCTCCCACTGCGGTAGGTTTTCCTTTGAGGACCAGATCGAGAATGATCCAGCCGAGCATCCCCGCGGCGGCCGCGGTATTCGTGGCAACGAACGCCGCCGTCGCCAGCGAGCCGGAGCCAATGGCGCTCCCGGCATTGAAACCGAACCACCCGAACCAGAGCATCCCGCCTCCCAGGAGCGCGAGCGTCACGTTGTGCGGAGGGGACGAACGGTGTGGAAATCCATTGCGCGGACCGAGCATCAATGTCGCGACCAGCGCCGCGACGCCGGCGTTGATGTGCACAACCGTTCCTCCGGCGAAGTCGAGCGCTCCCAGACCCTTCAGCCACCCGCCTGTCCCCCAGACCCAGTGGGCGATGAGGTCGTACGAGAACGTGGACCAGAGAAGGATGAACAGGGCGTAGGCTTTGAATCTCATCCGCTCCACGATCGCACCAGAGATCAACGCTGGCGTGATGATGGCGAACATTGCCTGGTAGATCATGAAAAGCTGATGGGGGATCGTCGGGGCGTAATCCGGGTTGGGAGTCAGCCCCACCCCATCCAACCCGAGCCACTGCAAACCACCGAAGAAAAAGCCGGTGACGCCGGTGTTTGTCCCAAACGAGATGCTGTAGCCCACAAAGACCCACTGGACCGCCACGATGCCCATCGCAACGAAGCTCATCATCATGGTGTTGACCACGTTCTTGCTCCGCACCAGCCCGCCGTAAAAGAAGGCCAACCCCGGAGTCATGAAAAGGACCAGGGCCGAACACAAAAGCATGAACGCTGTATCCCCGGTGTCGATCTGGATCATTTCGTCGCCTCTACCTTGATTCTCATGGTCTCCTTGGATGTGGACAGGACCAGATTCGTCCGTGTGCTCAAGACCCCGGGCCACGACTGGATCTTCGCGAGCAGGCGTTCGAGCGATGCGGTATTCGAGGTCCGTACTTTCAGGAGGTGGCTGCCTTCGCCCGTGATCGCATGGCATTCCAAAATCTCATCAAGCCCGGCCGCATGATCCACGAGCTGTGTGTAATGCTTGGAGGAATCGCTGGTCACAAAGATGAAAGCCGTGATGTCCCGCCCCAACTTCCTGGCATCGATCGTGGCATAGTAGCCGGTAATGGTTCGATTCTCTTCAAGTTTGCGGAGGCGTTCGCTTACGGAAGGGAGCGACAAGCCAACCTTCTCTGCGAGGTCGTTACGCCTCGTTCTGCCGTTCCGTTGGAGGATCTCCAGGATCTTGGCGTCGATTTCGTCGAGGGTGACGGTCGGGCTTTCATGAGGAACGGTCGTCACGATTGAATGCCTTACTTATTAAGGGAAAAGAAACTTCAGACCTTCAAATATAAGGCATGATTGGGTCTCTGTCAAGGGAAAAAACAACAATCTTGATCGCGCAACAGCAGAAGACAACGAGGATGAGTCTCGAGGAGTTCCAGGAAGGGGATTATCGATCAGGCCATCTTCTGGCGAAGCCCGTGCGCACGCAGCGATCGGATTGCCTGAGGGATATCCGGAGCCCCGAAGATGTTCGTTCCCGCCACGAGGACGTTCGCGCCGGCTTCGACAACCCCCGGCGCGGTGACGGCATCAATGCCGCCATCGACCTCCAGCATCACGTCAGGCTTGATCTGCCGGATCAATGCCGACGCTTCGCGCAATTTCTCCAATGCGTGAGGGATGAAAGACTGGCCGCCAAATCCGGGATTGACGGACATGATTAACACAAGGTCAATGTCCCGGAGAATGTCGGCAAGGAGCGCCGTCGGCGTGGCAGGGTTAAGACATACGCCGGCCCGGGCGCCAACTTCGTGGATCCGCTGCACGGTGCGGTGCAGGTGTGGACATGCTTCAAAGTGAACGGTGATAATATCCGCGCCTGCTCGCCGGAACTCCTCAATGTGCGCGTCGGCGTTCTGGATCATCAGGTGGGTATCGAACGGAAGCCGGGTGTGAGGACGGAGCCGGGAGATCACGGGAGGGCCGAACGTGATGTTCGGGACGAAATGGCCGTCCATCACATCAAGATGCAGGAAATCAGCCCCTCCACGTTCCGCCATCGAGATCTGCCCCTTGAGGTCGGCAAAATCAGATGCGAGCAGCGACGGTGCGATGCGAAGCATGCTTCCCTTTCAACGGTTGGGAGTCTGAATTTCTTCCGTGGGTTTTCCCGCCTTGACGATAAACAGGTCCACAGCCTGCCCTCCGTTCACCATTTCCCCGGCCCGGGGATACTGGTCGACCACCGTGTTCGGCAGAAGGTCGAAACTTGGCTGGAAGGAGATGTTCCCCACCTTCAATCGCGCACCTATAAGGAGCTTCTCAGCCTCCGTCGTGGACTTGCCGACGAGTTGCGGCACTTCGATCTGGCGAACTTCCTCTCCACGGCTTACGGTGATGTTGACCACGCTCCCACGGTTCACACGGGACTCGGGCGCGACCGACTGGTCCATGATCGTGTTCTCCGGGAAACTGGCGGAGGTGGCGTAGTTGATCGCTCCTAGCCTCAAACCATAACGCTCCAGGGCGAACTTCGCATCACGTGTCGAACGCCCCCGAAGCGACGGGACAGATACCTGAACCTCTCCCCCGCTGATCGTCAGGTAAACGCGGCGCCCATGCTTCACCACGGCGCCGCCTTCCGGATTCTGGTTGATGACCGTGCCTATGGGGTGCTCAGGATCCGGCCTCGTTTCGGCCTGTATCGCCTGCAACCCGCTGCCATCAAGCAGAGCACGTGCCGTATCGAGTGGCAATCCCAGGACGTCCGGGACGTTGAGCGTACCTCCATGCCTCACATACGCCGGCAGAATGATGTAATTGACCAGGACGAAAAGGCCAACGATGCTGCCTGCGAGTGTCAGGAATCGTCTTCCCTTGAGGACTCGGAGAATCCGTTGGAGGTATGGTCGAAAATCAAGCATACGTCTGAATATACAGAAACAGCCGTTGAGAAGCCAATAACCCAAGAAACTCCCCTACCGATTCCGGTGTTTAGTGGAGGAGCCGCAAACAGAATTTTTCCCGGAGCGCGGCTTGCTTGCGGGGCATGACGAATCTACTGATATTCCTGAGTTGGACGGTGATGGAAACGCTCCAGCACGACATCCTCCGAACCCTTCTCTACTATGACATCTGGCAGTACCCCTTGACCGCGAAGGAGGTCTATGCGTTCCTCCCCGGTTCGAAGCTCTCTTTTGGGGACTTTTGCGCCTTCCTGGCATCCGGCGGCGTTGGGGAATCGGTCGGAGAATATGATGGCTTCTATTTTGTGAAACCGAGGACGAGTGCCGTCGTCCTGGAACGCAAGGCGCGGCAACGCCATGCGCGAAGGATGTGGAAAATGGCGCGGCTGTCAACACATATCATCAAACGCTTCCCGTTCGTCCGCGGGGTCTTTATCTCCGGTGACCTTTCGAAGGACGCCACCATCCCCGACAGTGACGTGGATTTTTTCATCCTGACGTCACCCGGGAGGCTCTGGATCGCCCGCGCGCTCCTGATCCTTTTCAAGAAGGCGTTCCTCTTGAACAAAAAGAAGTTTTTCTGCCTGAACAGTTTTGTAACAACAGACTTTCTGCGGCTCGAAGAACACAACGTGTACCTCGCGACGGAGATCGGACATCTGAAACCTCTCTACGGATCGACCCTCTTCCATGAGTATATCGCGGCAAATTCGTGGATCAAAGAATACTTCCCGAATTTTGACGTCCGTTTTCTTCCGTCGGTAACTCCGAACGACCGGAGAAGCACGGTTCAGCGGCTGCTCGAGGCCGGGTTTGCTCTGCTCCCGGCAGATGCCGTGGACGGATATCTGTTGCAGGCCATGAGGCGGATATGGCGCAAGCGCTATCCTCAGTTTGATGATGCGACGAGGGACCGCATCTTCCGTTCCACCCGGCAGGAATCCCGCGCCTATGGAGGGAATTTTCAGGACAAGATCCTCTCCCTCTATGAACACAAGCTGAGAGAACATGGAGTAGCAGATTGAAATCACTGCGCAGACGCAGGAATCACAAGAACAAGAAGAATTTCTGATCCCCGGGCTTTGCATCATGATCGACGTTCTCTTCACGCATTCCTACTTCCTGCGCTTTGACCCGAAAGAGTATAAGGCCATGATGCCCTATCCTCCTCTCGGGACCCTCTATGCCGCCGCATACGCCCGGGAGCGTGGTTACTCCGTCGCGTTGTTCGATAGCATGCTGGCAGAGCGGGAGCAGCAGCTTCTCGGCGCCCTTGCCGAGCACGAGCCGAAAGTGCTCGTCATTTACGACGACGACTTCAACTATCTCACCAAAATGTGTCTGACCAGGATGCGCGACGCCGCATTCGCCATGGCAGAGATGGGAAAGGCCTCCGGATGCCGGATCGTGATCCATGGCTCCGATGCGACGGACCACCTCGAGAAGTACTTTTCGCACGACGCAGACTACGTCATCTGCGGTGAGGGTGAGCATACCCTGGGTGAGTTGCTTGACCACCTCCTTCGCGGCCAAGGAACCAGGGAGACCATACACGGCCTCGCGTTCAAGACCGAGATGGGGATCTTTCGGACTCCTCGGAGGGAAGTGGTACACGCTCTTGACAGTCTGCCGATGCCGGCACGCGACCTGGTGGACGACATACAGTACCGGCGGGCCTGGGAAACGCGCCACGGTTTCTACTCGGTGAATATGGTCACCACCCGCGGCTGTCCCTTCCACTGCAACTGGTGCGCCAAACCACTTTACGGGCAGGTGTACAACTCGCGCAGCCCGGCAAATGTCGTGGATGAGATGGTCCAGCTACGGGACACGACCCATCCGGACCACATCTGGTTCTGTGACGACATCTTCGGACTCAAGCCGGGTTGGGTCTCAGCCTTTCGCGCGGAGGTCGTGCGGCGGAATGCGCTCATTCCCTTCAAGTGCCTCGCACGCGTTGACCTGCTGCTGAGAGACAACGTGATCGCCGACCTGCGTGATGCCGGCTGCTCCACCGTATGGGTGGGCGCGGAATCGGGCTCGCAGAAGATCCTGGACGCGATGGAAAAGGGAACCTCGGTGGAGCAGATACGGGCGGCATCCCGGTCGCTTCATGAGGCGGGCATCAAGGTGGGTTTCTTCCTTCAGTTCGGCTACCCGGGTGAAACAGAAGAGGACATCGCACTGACATTCAAAATGCTTCGGGAATGCAAGCCCGACGATATTGGCATCTCGGTTTCCTATCCCCTGCCCGGAACGAAATTCTACGACACCGTGCGCGCGCAACTGGGAGAAAAGCAAAACTGGGTTGACAGCGAGGACCTTGCCTTGATGTTCCGCGGGACCTTCAGCCCGGACTACTACCGCGTCCTGCACAAGGTCACACACAAGCGCTTCCGGATGTGGCAGGGACTGGATGTGCTTAAAGCCTGGATCCTTCGTCCCTGGAAAATTGACCCGCGAAAAGCCAGACGCATTCTTGCCGCGGCCTATCACAGGCTGACCCTGCCTGCGGCGGAGCGCCGATTGCATATGCTGGCGGGACGGTGAGGCCAATGGACATCCTCCTGACCCATGGTTACTTCCTGAGCGAAGACCCCGCGGAACAGCGGATCATGAAGCCGTACGTGCCGCTCGGGATCCTCTCCATCGCCGCCTATCTCGACAGCCGTGGTTTCGCCACCCGTGTCTTCGACTCCACGTTTTCGACCTTCGACGCATACGAGGCGGAACTCACCCGCCTCAAACCTCCTGTTGTCGGCATCTACATAAACATGATGACGAAATTTGCCGCGGTCCGGATGATGGCGGCTGCCAGGCGGCACGGAGCAATGGTGATCGTCGGAGGGCCCGAACCGGCATTCTATGCCGAGGAGTTCCTCCGCAGCGGCGCGGACATCGTCGTCGTCGGGGAAGCGGAGATCACGCTCACCGAATTGCTCCCGGTGCTCGGCCGCGAGCATGAAGCGCTCCATCGAATCGGCGGCCTTGTCTTCCTGGATCAGGGAGGCAACGTTGTACGCACGCCGCCGCGTTCGTTGCTTCCGGATATCAATGTCCTTCCTCCGCCGGACAGGAACAAAGTCTCCCTCACTCCGTACCTTGCCGCCTGGCGTGCACGGCATGGATTCAGTTCCCTTTCCATGATCACGATGCGCGGCTGTCCTTACACCTGTTCCTGGTGCAGCCACGGTGTCTATGGAGAGTCGTACCGGCGCCGCTCCCCCCGATTGGTGGCGGACGAGCTCGAGTGGCTTTCTGCCTCCTATCATCCGGATGCGTTCTGGTTTGCGGACGACGTCTTTACGATCAATCATCGCTGGCTCTTCGCCCTGGAGGACGAGCTGCGCCGGCGCGTACTCTCGATAAGCTATGAGTGCATTACCAGGGCGGACCGCATGAACGAAGACGTCGTGCGGTCGCTCGCCGCAACCGGATGTCGCCGCCTCTGGATCGGCAGCGAATCCGGCTCGCAGAGGATACTCGATGCCATGTCACGCCGCGTCCGTGTCGAACAGGTGCAGGCAATGACGCACCTGGCGCAACGGCATGGCATCCAGGTCGGCATGTTCATCATGCTGGGCTACACGGGCGAAACGCACGAAGACATCGAAGCAACGGTGCAACACGTCCGGACCGCCCGGCCCGATGTCGTCCTCACAACGGTGGCGTATCCGATCAAAGGGACCAGGTTCTATGAAGAGAACCGTGATGCGCTGGTTCTCCCGTCCCTGCCTTTTGGCGAATGGAACGATCGGATGATCGAGATCACCGGGCGCTATTCCAGGCGCTTTTACTGGT
>JAGDMJ010000135.1 GCA_017860555.1 Bacteroidota bacterium | reverse complement strand
CAGGCTGATCGAAGTCACGAAGATCTTTGACAGGCTCTATCTCCGGCAGGCATGGAGCGGCAACGAAGAACTCCTCCGCAAGCTCCAGGCAGATGCGTCGCCGGACGGGAAGGAGATGCTCCATTATTTCAATATCAACATGGGTCCCTGGTCCAATCTGGATCACGACTCCGCTTTCGTGCCGGAGGTCCCGAAGCGGCCGCCGCATGCGAATTACTATCCCGATGACATGAGCCAGGAGGAGTTCAACGCCTGGGTCAACACATTGCCTGAATCCCAGAGAAGGCAAGCCACGGGATTTTTCACGACGATCCGGCGGGACAATGCCGGCAAGCTTGTCATCGTACCCTACAGCCAGGAATACGCCGAACTGCTCGCCCCAGCCGCCGGGATCCTTCGTGATGCTGCCGCGCTCACCGACAACGCCAGTCTGCGGGAGTATCTGCTGAAGCGTGCGGACGCCTTCCTGAGCAACGATTACTACGAGAGCGACGTCGCGTGGATGAAGCTGGACAGCCCGATCGAGCCGACGATCGGCCCGTATGAAGTGTACATGGACAAACTCTACAATTATAAAGCCGCGTTCGAGGCCTTCATTGCGCTCAGGGACAACGAGGAAACGGCACGTTTGGAACGGTTTGCCTCGAAGCTCCAGGAGATCGAAAACAACCTGCCCATCGATCCGCGGTATCGGAACCCGAAACTCGGCGCACTGGCCCCGATCCGTGTCGTGGACGAAGTGGCGACCGGCGGAGAAGCGCGCGCCGGCGTGCAGACAGCGGCATTCAATCTTCCCAACGACGAGCGGATCACCGGCGCCATGGGGAGCAAGCGCGTCATGCTGAAGAATGTCCAGGAGGCGAAGTTCCGGGAGATTCTCACGCCGATCGCGCGCGTGGCGATCGACCCGGCGCAGCAGCCAAGGATCGCGTTCGAGCCTTTCTTCACCCATATCCTGGCTCATGAGTTGATGCACGGGCTTGGCCCGCACAATATCACGGTGCAGGGGCGCAAGACCACGGCCCGCCAGGAGATGAAAGATCTCAGCTCGGCATTCGAGGAAGCGAAGGCGGATATCTCCGGCCTCTTCGCGCTTCAGTACCTGATCGATCGGGGCGTCGTGGACTCGTCCATGGAGCAGCCGATGTATGTGACCTTCCTGGCTGGCGTCTTCCGCTCCGTCCGGTTCGGCATCACCGAGGCGCACGGCAGGGGAATGGCGCTCCAGTTCAACTATCTCATGGATGCAGGAGCGTTCGAATACGATGAATCGGCAGGCACGTTCCGGGTGAACTTCGACCGCATCAAGGATGCCGCGCGAAAGCTGACCGGCGAGATCATGACCATCCAGGCGCAGGGCGACTATGCCAGTGCCAAACAGATGCTCGATCGCGGCGCCGTGATTCGGCCGCCGATGCGGCGCGTGCTGGACCGCCTGGCCGCCATCCCGGTGGACATCGAGCCGCACTTCCCCCTCTCTCCATAACCATCAGGGGTCGTCATGGAATCCGTGAAGGATAAGATCGTCTGCATTACCGGTGCAAGCAGCGGCATTGGAGCAGCCTGCGCCGAGGTCTTCGCCAGGGAAGGAAGCGCGCTGATTCTCTCCGCGCGCCGGGGAGAACGGCTTGAGAACGTGGCCAGGACGATCCGCGAGCGTTACCGCGTGAAGGTTCACTCCATGTGCCTGGACGTGACTCGCCAACGTGATGTGGAGAACGTTTTTGCTTCGCTTCCCGAGGAGTGGCAGGCGATCGACATCCTGGTGAACAATGCCGGGCTGAGCCGGGGACTGGACAAGATACAGGAAGGGAAGATCCAGGACTGGGAGGAGATGATCGACACGAACGTCAAGGGGCTGCTCTACGTGAGCCGTGCCGTCCTTCCCGGCATGGTCCAAAGGAACCGGGGCCACGTTGTCAATATTGGATCTATTGCGGGGCGGCAACTGTACCCCGGTGGGAACGTGTACTGTGCCTCCAAGTTCGCGGTGCGCGCGCTCAATCAGGGGATGAAAATGGACCTGCTCGGCACCCAGGTGCGCGTCAGTTCCGTGGACCCCGGCCTTGTGGAAACAGAGTTCAGCGAGGTGCGCTTTCACGGCGACAAAGAGCGCGCGAAAAAGGTATATGCCGACATGCGTCCCCTGAACGGTGATGATGTAGCCGAGGCTATCCTTTTCTGTGCAACCCGGCCGCCGCATGTGAATATCCTTGAAGTCGTCCTGGTCCCCACCGCGCAGGCTTCGGTCAGGGACGTCCACAGAACCCCGTGACCACCGGATCCGTATGGCTGATATCTATTGCTTTAGCGACGACAATCTTATGCGGCAATTGGAAACCGCTCCGTTCACGCTCGGGTTCTACACACTCCGGTTCTATGCCGAGCAAGGGAAGCCGGTGAACAAGGTGACCGGGACGGTCGAGGAGTTCTACCTGTACCCGTCGGGAGGAACACTGCGGGACTCCAGGTTCAACATTGTCTGGTACGATTCGCGATTCGACACATACCGCGGGTTCAAGCCACCCCACCTCTCGAGATCGCAGAAATGACTGAGACTTTTTTGCTGCGCGAAGACGTCCCTCTCTCCGGCTACAGCACCATCGGGCTGGGGGGAGCGGCCCGCTACTTCGCCCTCAGTCGCTCGCAGGAGGAGGTTGTTCAGGCGCTCCGCTTTGCCCGGAGCAGGGCTCTCAGGGTGCAGGTGCTCGGGGGCGGGAGCAACACGTTGTTCGCCGACGCGGGGTTCAACGGCATTGTCGTCAAGATCGAACTGCGGGGAGTCTCATACCTGGAGGACGGTGACTGGTGCCTGGTCTCGGCGGCGGCAGGGGAGGATTGGGATACCTTTGTGCGGGCGTGCATTGATCGGGGGCTTGCGGGCCTCGAGTGCCTATCCGGAATCCCCGGCGCCGTCGGCGCATCGCCCATCCAGAATGTGGGCGCGTATGGCCAGGAAGTTCGGGACACGATCGTGCGGGTCGATGCCCTGGATCGGGGATCTCTCGTGGCCGTTGCCTTTGATGGACGGGAGTGCGGGTTCGGATACCGCCAGAGCAGGTTCAAGGGGAACGACAAAGATCGCTTTGTTGTCACCGGCGTGACGTTCCGGCTGCAGCGGAATGGACCGCCGTCGATCCGCTACCCGGAATTGCGCAAGCAGATCGAGTCATCGGTCGACCTGCAATCGTTCGGAGCGGGGCGGCCGGCCCTGCAGGCAGTTGCCGACGCCGTGCGCGCGCTTCGCAGGCGGAAATCCATGGTGATCGATCCATCGGATCCGCAGTCAAAGTCCCTCGGCTCCTTCTTCTTGAACCCGGTGATCACGACTGAAGCGTTTGAGCGGCTGAAGGAACGCCGCGGCGAGGTGCCATCGTTCCCTGCCGAGGGGGGCATCAAGGTGCCGGCCGCGTGGCTGGTGGAGCAGGCCGGGTTCCCTCGAGGATACAGGCTCGGAGGAGCGGCGATTTCGGCGAATCATGCCCTGGCGCTCGTCAACCTGGGAACGACGACGTCCGAGCTTCTTGGACTCGCACGCCGCATCCAGGAAGGAGTGCGGCAGCGTTTCGGTATTTCGCTGGATATGGAGCCCGTGGTTGTACTGCAGGACTGAGCGTTTCTGGTCAAAGCCGATGTACTCAAGAGGATTTGCTGCCCGGAGATTCCTTATGAAGGCCTATCAAGACTCTCAGGTCGTGTGCCCGGCTCCGGACCTGAGTGTGGGACATCCTGTCAGACATGGACTTGTTCTGGGCAGTACGAAATGAAATTTGCCGCATTCCTTTTCGACTTTGGCAACGTTATCTGCAGCTTCGATCCGCGGCTGTTTCTCCTTCAGGCGCAGTCGTACAGCAGTTTATCCATCGAGGATCTTTTCTCGGCGCTGAAAGGCTCGGTCGGGACCATGAGAGATTATGAAACAGGCCTGATCACCTCGGAAGATTTCTATGCCCGCATCTGCTCCGCCTGCCGGCTCTCTGTTTCGAGGGACGACTTCATCGAGGCCTACACGCGGATCTTTACTCCCATCCCATCGACGTTCCGGCTGATCAGGGAGCTAAGGCCGCATTACAAGCTCGGATTGCTCTCCAACACGAACGAATGGCATTTTGAGTACGGCATCAAGCCTGTGGAGGTTTTTCCGCTCTTTGATACTGTCACGCTTTCGTATGAAGTCAAGGCGATGAAGCCCGCCCCGGAGATCTATATCGACGCGCTGGGCAAGCTGGGAGTCCCGGCCGAACAGTGCGTGTACATCGATGACCTGGAGGAAAATGTCATCGCCGCTCGGGAGCTGGGAATGCACGCGGTTCACTTCCAGTCAGGAGATCAGCTGCGCGAAGAGCTGATGCGGATGGGGGTGCCGCTCGCGTGATGTTCATCTCCTTTTTCTATCTGTGTTCATCTGTGGCAAAAACAACGGGGTGGCCCCATGCCAACGCTCATCAGGTCCGCAACGCAGATTCGCGCAGCCGGGAACAAACCGAAGACCATTGAAGAATACATCGGGCGCGTGAACAGCGGCACCATCGGAGTCAGCATCGCGCACATGCGGAGCCCTGCAGGATGGATCGAACCGGGACAAACGCCGGCGTTTGAAGAATACACCCTCGTTCTTCATGGCGTCCTCCGGGTTGATTTCCATGGGGGCGCTTTCGATGTCCACTCCGGACAGGCCGTCCACGCCCGTGGTGGCGAGTGGGTGCAGTATAGCTCGCCCTACGATGAAGGGGCCGACTATATTTCCGTCTGTCTGCCGGCATTCTCCGCGGAGACCGTGCACAGAGACGAGGCCCGGTAGCGCCGCAGGGGTATTCATGCGTTGGCTGTTCGAAGAACTTATGCGTGAACCATGAACGATGCTCGGGGAACACGGGAATCGGGAATTGTACGTACAGACTATCAGGGACAATCCATGCTTACCCGGACTTTTCTCTTGCTGTTCCTCCTCCTGTGCTCTTGCGCTTCTCTCGCCGCCCAACCAAGAGAAAGTGGGCGGGACCTGAGCTCGTACTTCCGCGGGCTCAACGGCGCCTTTGTGTTGTACGATCAGGAAGCAAACAGCTGGATGCGATACAATCCCGAACGTTGCCGCACGCGGTATTCGCCTGCCTCCACGTTCAAGATCCCGAACTCACTGATAGGCCTGGAGACCGGAGTTGTTTCCGACAAGCATTCTATCATTCCGTGGGACAGCCTTCATCGGAGCGTTGAGACGTGGAACCAGGATCACGATCTCCAATCCGCCATTGCCAACTCCGTTGTCTGGTATTATCAGGAGGTTGCCCGCCGCGTCGGAGAAAAAAGGATGAAGGAGTTCGTTGAGAAGATAGGGTATGGGAACATGGACATCTCCGGAGGGATTGACCGGTTCTGGCTGGGGAGCACGATTGAAATCTCCGCCGATGAACAGGTGGATTTTCTCCGCAGATTGTCCGGAAACGCCCTCCCTTTCTCTGCCCGTACCATGGACATCGTCAGAGATATCCTCATCCTTGAGAAGACCGATCGGTCTACGCTCCGGGGCAAAACGGGCTTCACGGATTTCAAGGAAGGGCATGTGATAAGCTGGTTTGTGGGGTATATTGAGACGCAGCAGAACCGCTGGTTCTTCGCCTGTAATGTTGTGTCAGACAATGCCGGGAGGGATTCCGAGGTGATGTTCAAGGAGCGAAAGGAGCTCCCGTTGCGAATATTGCGGGGTCTGGGGCTACTGTAATGACGCGGGTTCGTAGAAAACTGAAGCATGAGGCAAGGGGTCAGACGCAAGATCGTTGAAAAGGCCCTATTCTTTGCTTCTTTCTTGATTCTTCCCTTTTGCTTCTTGCTTCTGCTCTATTGACTTTTCATCTTCCTCCTTCTATTATTCCATTGGATCCGCGCCGAACGGTTGTGGGGATTTTCCTTCCCTGCGCTGTTACACCTGCCACAATCACTTCAGAGGAGTAGACCGTGAATAACGTCAGGCAGTTGTTGCAAACCAAAGGCAAGGACGTTTGGTCCATAACGCCCGGCACATCAGTCCTCGACGCGCTGAAGCTCATGGCCGACAAGAACATCGGAGCGCTCATGGTCATTGATGGTGAGCGGCTCGCCGGCATTTTCTCGGAGCGGGATTACGCCCGTAAGGTGACCCTCAAGGGGAAGTCTTCGCGTGAGCTCACCGTGGCCGAGATCATGACGACCGATGTCATATCCGTCCGCCCGGAGCAAACGATCGTCGACTGCATGGAGCTGATGACCGAGAAACGGATCCGGCACCTGCCGGTCATCGATGCCGGACGCACCGTCGGCGTCATTTCCATTGGCGATGTGGTGAAGAGCATTATCTCGGTTCAGAAGGATACGATCACGCACCTGGAGGAATACATCACGGGGCGGCGGTGAGCACTGCAACAGAGGAACGCTCCTTGAGGTTCATCCCGCTTTTCTCCATATTCCTCCATGCCTCCGTTCGCCAATATCGCGCTTCCCGTTGCCATTGACAGGGAATTCACCTACCTCATTCCTCCCGAGTTACAGGCATCGGCCATTGTGGGCGCGCGCGCGATCGTGCCTTTCGGAAGGACGTACGCCACCGGACTCATCGTCGAGCTGCCGACAAAGTCCGAACTCACCACCCTCAAGCCGATCCGGGACATCATCGACGCGTCACCCATCGTATCGACCGAACTGCTGGAACTCTGCCGCTGGGTTGCCACCTACTACATGACCCCTCTGGGGGAAGTGCTGCGGGCTGCCGTACCCCATGGATTTTCCGCTTCGAGCAAGAGGCTTGTCCGGCTCCTCCCTTCTGCAACCGAGACGGTCATTGCGGAGATGAAAAAGAAAGCGCCGAGGCGGGCAAGCATTCTCGCTTTTCTGCGTGATCACGGAGAAATGCTCTCCACGGAGCTCAGGCAAAAGATCGGACTCACGTCGCTCAACGCTGCCCTGAATGAGTTGGAACATGCAGGCTACGTTGAAGCAGAAGAGGTGCTGCCCCATCCCGCCGTGAAGCCAAAGACGCGTGAATTCGTCGTTGTTCAGGACCTTGATGACGCTCAACTTGACGACGCCATCCGGAACCTTTCTCCCCGCAAAAAAAAGGGGGCGCAAATCCTCGCTGCCCTCCGCACTTTGAAGGCCAGTGGCTGCACGGACATTGCGGTGACTGACCTGCTTCGGCAGGCACACGCATCGCTTGCTTCGCTGCGGGAGTTCCGCACGGCCGGGGTCTTTCCATTCGTCCGCAAAGAAGTCTCGCGTCAGCAGGATTATGGAACCGAGGAGCAGACGAAGCACATCATTTTGAATGCGGCCCAACAGGCTGCCTTCCAGCGGGTCTGTGCCTGCATGGACACCGGCACCTCAAAGACGTTTTTGCTGCATGGCGTGACCGGCAGCGGCAAGACCCAGGTGTACATCGAGGCGATCCGGCATTGCCTGAGCCTCCAGAGGACGGCCATCGTCCTTGTTCCCGAGATTTCCCTTACGCCGCAGATCGTCCGGCGCTTCAAGTCGCACTTTGGCGACCAGGTTGCTGTCGTGCACAGCAGGATGTCCATTGGCGAGCGCCACGACGTCTGGCGCACGGCCCGGAGGGGAGCGTGCAAGGTCGTCATCGGGCCACGCTCAGCCATCTTCGCTCCTTTGCGGGATCTCGGCCTCATTGTGGTCGATGAGGAACATGAAGCCTCGTACAAGCAGTTCGATTCGGTACCCCGCTATCACGCCCGCGACGTGGCCATCGTCCGGGGCACCCAGAACGACGCTGTGGTCCTTCTCGGCTCCGCCACACCTTGCACAGAATCATATCACAATGCGGTGTCGGGGAAGTTCGAGCTCCTTGAAATGCCTGACCGGATCGACCAGGTGCCGATGCCGGGAATCACTATTGTGGATCTGACCGCCGAACGGAAGCGTGCCTATGCGGCGATGAAGGCTTCGCTCCCGGAAGACCAGCGGATGAGGCTCAAGGATTTCCAGCTTTCGACCATCTCGGCTCTTCTTCAGGAGAAGATCACCGACCGGATCGAGCGGAAGGAAGGGGTTATCCTGCTGCAGAACCGTCGCGGATTCGCGCCGTTCGTAGAATGCCCCGACTGCGGTTACGCCGAGCGGTGCGACAACTGCAATGT
>JAGDMJ010000134.1 GCA_017860555.1 Bacteroidota bacterium | reverse complement strand
CCGGCGCCTTGAGAACGGAATGTGAATAGAGAGTGAGAATCTCTCCGAGCAAGTTCAGGTACACCGGATCGTCGTCGACGAGCAGAATCTTCATGACCGCTCCTCTTCCTGGATAGAACCCTGAATGACTGTGACGCTCCCTCAATTCCATCAAAAAACAGACCAGAGTGAGCT
Source organism: Bacteroidota bacterium (assembly GCA_017860555.1). Classification (GTDB taxonomy): domain Bacteria; phylum Bacteroidota; class Ignavibacteria; order UBA10030; family UBA6906; genus JAGDMJ01. Next base: position 7,962 of record JAGDMJ010000134.1, on the reverse strand, counting down.
TCGCAAGGAAGGCTTCTTTTGCAGAAATTGCAGCCGCCGGGATCATTACCTTTGTGGTTTCTTCAAAATGCGGTGCAACGTTGGCAAAATAACTAGCCACTCCGCGGCTGGTGGGCCCTTCAGCTGTTTTGTTCATCTTCTACCTTAAAAGGTTCATTTTCCTTCATATCCTCGTTGGACTTATATGGAAACGACCGCACCAGTTGACGACGTCGTCCGAATACTTCAGAACGATCATCATGATCCGTTCGCAGTCCTGGGAGCGCACATCATTACAGATCCCGGCAACACTCCCATGGTGGTTATCCGTGCCTTTCTTCCCGATGCCCGGGCGGCATGGGTCGTGACGAATGATCCGGGTGGGCAGGAGAGGGAATATCCGATGACGCGTGTGCAAGAGAGAGGGTTCTTCGAGGTGGCCTTCCGCGATCGGAAGGAGATCTTCCCGTACAGGCTGCGGAGGGAAATGCCGGGTGGGGAGAGTGCGGTCTTCCACGACTCATATTCCTTCATGCCGACCCTCACGGACTTCGACATTTTTCTCTTCAATGCCGGCGATCATCACAGGATCTATGACAAACTCGGGGCGCATTACGCGGAGGTCAACGGGATCGGGGGGGTGCAATTTGCCGTCTGGGCGCCCGCAGCAAAAAGCGTGAGCGTTATCGGTGATTTTAACAAGTGGGATCGGCGCTACCATGCGATGCGCACGCTCGGGTCGTCCGGGATCTGGGAGATTTTCATCCCCGGCCTGATGGAGGGGGAGCTGTACAAGTTCGAGGTAAAGACGCAAGGGGGTGCGTACCTTGACAAATCGGATCCCTACGGTTTTGAAATGGAGCTCCGGCCGAACACTGCTTCGGTCGTGAACTTCCTGCGCGGGTTTACCTGGTCGGACGACCAGTGGATAGAGCAGCGCAAGACGCATGGTCAGCTTGACGGCCCGCTCTCCGTCTACGAAGTGCACCTGGGATCCTGGCGGAGAGGGGAGAACAACGAATGGCTGACGTATCGCGAGATCGCCCACGAGTTGACGGACTACGTCAAGTCCCTGGGTTTCACGCACGTCGAGTTACTCCCGGTCATGGAACATCCGTTCGATGCATCCTGGGGCTACCAGGTCACAGGGTACTTTGCCCCGACCAGCAGGTTCGGTTCTCCCCAGGATTTCATGTACCTGGTGAACCATATGCATGAGAACGGTATCGGCGTGCTTTTGGATTGGGTGCCCGCGCATTATCCGAAAGACATCCACGGACTCGGATATTTCGACGGCACCCACCTCTACGAGCATGACGACCCCCGGAAGGGGGAGCATCAGGATTGGGGGACCTTCATCTTCAACTACGGCAGGCACGAGGTCAAGAACTTCCTGATCAGCAACGCGCTCTTCTGGATGGAGAAATACCACATCGACGGGATCAGGATCGACGCTGTGGCTTCGATGCTCTACCTCGATTACTCCCGCAGGGAAGGCGAGTGGATTCCGAATCAGTACGGCGGGAGAGAGAACCTTGAGGCGCTCGAGTTCCTGAAGTATCTGAATAGCGTCATCCACCAGTATTTTCCCGGCATCATAACGGTGGCGGAAGAATCTACGGCGTGGCCGGGTGTGACCAACGGACTTGAGCACGGGGGATTGGGATTCGACCTGAAGTGGAATATGGGATGGATGCACGACATGCTTGTGTACTTCTCGAAAGACCCGGTCTACCGGATACACCATCACAACAACCTCACGTTTGCCCTGCTCTACGCTTTCACCGAGAAATTCCTTTTGCCGTTCTCACACGACGAGGTGGTACACGGGAAAGCTGCCATGCTGAGCAAGATGCCGGGAGATGACTGGCAGAAATTCGCAAACCTCCGTCTCGCCATGGGATTGATGTACGGCTTCCCGGGGAAGAAACTGCTGTTCATGGGGACGGAGATCGGTCAGTGGCATGAATGGAACCATGATTACAGCCTCGACTGGCACCTTCTCCAATGGGAACCTCATCAGGGCATTCAGCGGTGGATGAAGGACTTGAACGCGTTGTATCAGAGCCAGCCGCCGCTGTATCAGGTCGATTTCCATTACTCCGGGTTTGAATGGATCGATTTCGAGGACAGGGCGAACAGCGTGATCTCCTTTGAACGGAAAGCCGCCGACGGGAGATCGGTCATCGCCGTGTACAATTTCACTCCTGTCCCCAGATCGGGATACCGGATCGGGGTCCATGAACCGGGAGCGTACCGCGAGCTCCTGAACAGCGATGGCGCGTTCTATGGCGGCAGCAATATGGGGAACGGGGGATGGATTCAGTCCGAATCGGTCCCGACACATGGCCGGAATCACAGCCTGAGCCTGACGCTTCCGCCCCTTGCGGTGCTGTTCCTGAAGAAAGAATAGCTCTGCCGGCGCCCCGGAGCGGAACTGGTCTTCCGTGGCCTGATGTTACAGAGGCAGTGCGCCACAAGTGCGGAACATCATGCAAAAAACCATCCTCTCGACAGCCGATGTGGCCCGTCTCTTTGATGTCACCGAGACCACGGTCAAGCGCTGGACCCATGAAGGCATGTTGAGATGCCAGAAGACTCCGGGCGGCCATCGGAGGTTCGAGATCCGAAGCGTGATCGAGTTCGCCGAAAAGAACAACCTTGAGCCGATCGGTGCGCTCGACCTTCCCGACCACGACGGGTTGGCGCCGCAGATCCAGGCCGCCGTCCTGGAGCGGAATTACGCACAACTCGCGCGCGTGTTCGTAGAGAAGGCCCTCTCTCCGGACCGGTGCGACCTCTTCCACTACCTCTCCTACCTCTATGAGCACAGGTTCCAGGTCTGGGAGATCTTTGATGAGATTGTCCGCCCGGGTATGTGTGAAATCGGCAGCCGCTGGGAGCGGGGGGAGATCGGGATCAACCATGAACACCGCGCTTCCTACGAGACGCTCGATGCGATGGCCAAACTTCAGGCTCAGATCATGGTCAAGCCCCTGAACGGCAAAGCGGCGCTTCTCGCTTGTGTCGGGGAAGAGCCGCATGAGATCGGATTGCGTTGCATCTCATTCCTGCTTGAGTCCGAAGGGTGGGCAACTCATTACCTTGGTGCCCGCATGCCTGTGCGCGCCATTGTCAGCGCCGTGCACGATCTGAGGCCCTCGCTCATCTGCCTTTCCGTGACTCAGATGTCGGAGCAGTGGGACTGGGTGGAGGAACTCCGCCAATTGACCAGGTCCCTGTGCAGTGAGGGATGCCATATCATCCTCGGAGGGCGTGCCGTAAGAGAGCCGGGATCTCAGCAGAACCCGTTCGATGCCATCTGCTCTACCTCCAGGGAAATGCTTGAGTTTCTCCAGGCGCAGGGGGAGCGGCGACCCATGGCGAACCAGCACGTCTAGTCCTCTGCCCGTCTCACAGACACAGCATCCAGGTTACACCCATGAAGATCGTCTGCACCGGGGGGACAGGCTTCCTTGGCGCGGGGCTCATCCCGGCACTCACCGCGCAGGGACACACAGTTGTCCTGTTGACCCGCCGCCAGATGGGAAAGCCATCCCCGCCCGATGCAAAGGTCCGTACCGTCTTCTGGAACGGGTGTGATGGGGGTGCATGGGCGGGAGAAATCGATGAAGCCGGGGCCGTGATCAATTTTGCCGGGGAGCCGCTTGATCAAAAGAGGTGGACACCGGCACAGAAGACGCTCATTCGTGAGAGCCGAGTGAATGCCACGCGGGCGATTGTGACGGCCATCGCAGGTGCGTCTCGAAGGCCGGCTGTGCTGATCAATGCATCAGCTGTTGGGTATTACGGCGACACCGGGGACGCCCCGGTCACGGAAAAGTCCCCTCCGGGGGGCGGATTGCTTGCGGAAACATGTATCCGTTGGGAAGCAGAAGCATGGGCGGCTGAGAAGCTAGGGGTTCGCACGGTAGTCTTGCGAGCTGGTCCGGCGCTCGGAGAGAAGGGGGGATTCTTGCCGAAGATGGTGTTGGCTTTCAGGCTCTACTCCGGTGGCCCATTCGGCTCCGGGCGACAATGGTTCCCATGGGTCCACCGCGATGATTTCGTATCCGTAGTTCTTCACACCCTCGCCGATAGCTCATACTCCGGTCCCATCAATGTCGCGGCTCCGGAGGCTGTTACAAATCGGCAGTTCTGCACGGCGCTCGGGAAAGTCTTGCGGCGCCCCTGCTGGCTCCCCGTCCCGGAGGCTGTTCTCAAAGTTGCCCTGGGGGAAATGGCGAGCATGGTTCTAGAGGGCCAATACGTGATCCCCGCCCGTCTTCAGGAATTGGGGTTCCCCTTCCGGTATCCGGACCTTGTGCCGGCGCTCATGGACGTCCTCCGGCACCCCTGACCTCTCCGAAGCAGAAACCACAAAGGGGGTCAGGCAGAGAAGGTGAGACTGGAAAAGGAGTCGGATTCGCTATTCGCCAGGCGGTGCGCATTTCTCGTTTTTTTTCCTTAGTTTGATACGCTTTCTCTTTGCCACAAGCTATCGCCTTCTGCTCCTGGCACTCCTGGACACTTGACAGAGGAACGCTGTGCTAAACTCCAACAAACACGTCGATTTCTTCCACCGGAAGAACAAGCTGCTCAACGGGGGAGGGAGTAAGGCCGTCGAAAAACAGATGGCTATGGGGAAACTCACCGCCCGCGACCGCATTACCGCCCTTCTTGACGCCCAATCCTTTTATGAATATGATCTCTTCGTCGAACATCGCTGCCGTGATTTCGACATGGTGAACAAATTGCTCCCGGGAGACGGCGTCATCACCGGGACCGGCACCATTGCTGGCCGCCCCATTTGTGTTTATGCCCAGGACTTCACCGTGGCCGGAGGCTCGCTGGGTTTGATGCATGCCCGGAAGATCACAAAGATCATGGACCATGCGGTGAAGATGGGGATGCCGATCATCGGCATCAATGACTCCGGAGGTGCCCGTATTCAGGAGGGCGTCGATTCACTGGCAGGTTACGGCGAGATCTTCTACCGGAATACCATCGCCTCGGGGATCATCCCGCAGCTTTCCGTGATTCTCGGGCCATGTGCGGGCGGAGCGGTGTACTCACCGGCACTGACCGATTTTGTGTTCGTGGTCGAGAACATCTCCAAGATGTTCATTACCGGTCCGGAAGTTATCAAGACCGTGCTCGGCGAGGAGATTTCGATGGAGGACCTTGGAGGTGCGCGGGTGCAGACCGAGATTTCGGGAAATGCCCACTTCTGCGCAGGCAACGAACTGGAGTGCTTCCATCAGATCAAGCAGCTTCTTACGTACATACCCTGGAACAACAAGGCGCGGGCAGACCGGCATACACCCCGTCCGCCGAAACCGAAGCACGAGATCGATCAAATCGTCCCCCCGGAGCCGACCAAGCCGTATGACGTGCGCGACATCATTCGGGCGATCTGCGACAATTCTGACTTCTTCGAGATCCAGAGGAACTGGGCCGCGAACATCGTTATTGGCTTTGCCCGCCTGGACGGCCAGACGGTAGGCATCGTGGGAAACCAGCCACTCGTGCTGGCCGGGGTGCTCGATGTGGATTCATCTGACAAAGCCGCCCGCTTCATCCGGTTCTGCGATGCTTTCAACATCCCGCTGGTTACTCTGGTGGACATTCCGGGTTACCTCCCGGGCGTTGACCAGGAGCATGCCGGTGTCATCAGGCATGGGGCCAAGATCCTCTATGCCTTCAGCGAAGCCACGGTGCCCAAGATCACTGTGATCCTTCGGAAAGCGTACGGCGGAGGATACATCGCCATGTGCTCGCGGCATCTTGGAGCGGATTTCGTTTTTGCCTGGCCCACCGCGGAAATCGCGGTGATGGGACCTGAAGGGGCAGCCAACATCATCTTCCGGCAGGAAATCAGCAGTTCCCTTGACCCGGTGGCGACGCGGCGCCTGAAGGTCCAGGAATACGGCGAAAAGTTCGCCAACCCGTATGTGGCAGCGGCGAGCGGGCATATCGATGCGGTGATCAGCCCGGCTGATACACGGAAAGTCCTCATCCATGCCATCCACGTCTCGTCGAGCAAGGCGGAATGCCGGCCCGCGAGAAAACATGGCATCCCACCATTCTGACGACCCATGGCCGAGAAAATCGAACTGCAGAAACTCTGCATCGCAGAGACGACCTACGAAACGACGCTCACGAAGAAATTTCAGGGCCGCAAGTCCTATGTGCCTCCTGACCCGAACAACATCCGATGCTTCATTCCCGGCGTGATCCAGAAACTCCATGTCCGGCCGGGCCAGAAGGTGCGGAAGGGTGAGCCGCTCTGTGTCCTCGAAGCGATGAAGATGCAGAACGACATCGTTTCGCCATTCGATGCCCGCGTGAAGAGCGTGAAGGTGGAACCGGGCAGGATGGTGATGAAGGGGGAATTGCTCGTGGAACTCGTGCCGTCACAATCGGAATAGGAACGGTATGCCAGACCACGCGACACAGGCCTACGATGAGTGGCGCAAGAACGTCTACGAGAAATCCCTCAGGAAATCTCCCGAGCGGGAACCAGAGTTCACGACTGCGTCGTTCGTTCCCGTCGAGCCGCTCTACACCTCACACGACCATGACGCCGCCGGGGACCCGGAGACACTGGGCTTTCCGGGTGAATATCCGTTCACGCGCGGGATTCAGCCGACCATGTACCGTGGCCGCTTCTGGACCATGCGGCAATATGCAGGTTTCGGCACCGCCAGGGAGTCGAACGCGCGCTACAGGTACCTGCTGGAACAGGGGCAGTCGGGCCTTTCCGTTGCTTTTGATCTTCCGACGCAGATCGGCTACGATTCTGATGCACCGGTTGCCGATGGCGAGGTAGGCAAGGTAGGCGTGGCGATCGATACCCTCGCGGACATGGAAGTCTTGTTCAGCGGCATTCCGCTGGACAGGGTCTCCACCTCGATGACCATCAATGCGCCGGCGGCGGTTCTCCTTGCGATGTACATCGCGGTGGCGGAAAGACAGGGCGTCGGGCGGGACAAGATCTGCGGAACGGTGCAGAATGACATTCTCAAGGAATATATCGCGCGCGGCACCTACATCTTCCCTCCCCGTCCTTCCATGCGTCTGATCACCAATCTCTTTGCCTACTGCGCGCGCGAAGCGCCCCGATGGAACACCATCTCAGTCTCGGGCTATCATATCCGCGAGGCCGGCTCAACCGCGTCCCAGGAGGTCGGCTTCACGCTTGCCGATGGCATCGCGTACGTTCAGGCGGCCACTGAGGCCGGATTGGATGTGGATGCATTTGCGGGACAGATTTCTTTCTTCTTCAACGCGCACAATGACCTGCTGGAAGAGGTGGCAAAATACCGTGCCGCACGCCGGCTCTGGGCGCGCATCATGAAGGACCGGTTCAAAGCAAAGAATCCGAAGTCCATGATGCTCCGGTTTCATGCACAGACCGCCGGATCAAGCCTCACGGCACAGCAGGTAGACAACAACATCGTGCGCGTGACGATCCAGACCCTGGCCGCGGTCCTTGGCGGTGCGCAGAGCCTTCACACCAACTCCCGCGACGAGGCGCTCGCGCTCCCTACCGAAGACTCCGTCAGGATCGCCCTCCGGACGCAGCAGATCGTGGCCCATGAAAGCGGCGTGACAAATACCATCGACCCCCTCGGAGGATCTTACTACGTGGAAGTGCTCACAGACCGGATCGAGCGTGAAGCACAGGAGTATATTTCCACCATCGATGCGATGGGAGGCATGGTCGAAGCGATCGAAGCGGGATATGCGCAGATGCAGATCCAGAAGGCGGCATACCGGTTCTGCCAGGAAGTGGAACAGGGGAAGCGGATCATCGTCGGCGTGAACAAGTACAGGATCGAGGAGGAACAGCCCGGCAACTTGCTGAAGATCACCCGGGAAGTGCAAGATGAGCAGGTCGCGTTTCTCCGAAAGGTGAGGGCGGAGCGAAGCTCCGGCGAAGTGGCGTCGCGTCTCGCCGCGCTCAAAGAGGCTGCGCAG
>JAGDMJ010000133.1 GCA_017860555.1 Bacteroidota bacterium | reverse complement strand
AATGCTGACAGCGAAAGATCGGCACTTTGACGAGGTCCTCCAGGAAGCGCAAGAGACGTGAGAGTCTTCGCTCCCCCGCTCCCATCTGGCGGCGCACGGTCAAGCCCGAGTGATTCCCCGGCGACTTTTTCACCGGCATCGTGGCAGAGAGGCGGATTCGTTCCTGGGATCCGGTTAGGTGCATGAGCTGGGCGATTTCGAAATATCTGATGTCTACGTCTGACGTCTGATGGCTGACGACTGATTGGCTAGGAAAGATAAAGCATTACTCTCATAACGGACTCGACCCCGTCCAGTTGCAGGACATCCTTAACGCATTGCATCGCAGGATGCTCATCGGTCAGGAGCGTGTATTGTCGTTTTGTGGAGCCTATGATCATGTTCAAACCCATGGGGACCGCGAGGCTTAGAAATGCGCTCTCCAGCGGGCCTTTCGCCGGAGAACCGTCACCCCGCTTTGCAGGGAGCATGGCGGTGAAATTGCTCAGTCCCACCGACATATTTACCCCAGCCAGGTCCTGATCGTTGTGGATCAGCGCCATTGCCCCCATGAGCCGCCTGAAATCGCCTTTCGAGTCGCTGCCAATGGGCATGATACCGGGATCGAGGATGATCTGACTGTTCTCCAGCCCCGGGACGCGTTGCTGTGCGATCTTCACCATCGCCCTTGCCGTTCCGTGGATCTGGTCGGCTGTTCTGTTCAGGATCATTTCGCCGCACTCATTCATTCCCTCCGTGACGAGTAAAACGGGCATGAACGGGTGTTTTGCATGAAGGTCGAACATTTCCAACCGCGCTTCGGAGATCGAATTCAGGATCGGCATGCGGTTCTGTGCGCGCCCCGGATCATATGCCTCCAGGCCGGCGGCAGCGAGGGCAGGGTCCGGAGTGTCTATGGAAAGCGGCAGATCGACGTGGGCTTGAATTCTTCGGACCACATCCGCCATGAATTCGGGGGAACGGGGCCCGACGTTGACGTCAATGTACGCCGCGCCCTTTTCGGCTTGCTGACGGGCCAGGTCCACGATCCCATCGAGGTCGTTGGCCTCGAACAATGCATGTGTAGATGGAACGGAGTCATTGATCGACTCGGCAATGATCGCAAGCCCTGGAATGCTCATGCACGTGCCTTTCTGCAAATGCCTCGATGCTGGCCTCCGGGACCGTCGTCGCTCTCATTCCCGGAACGCGTACACACTCGTTAGTTGCCGCCCACTGCCTCGATGAAGGCCCTGATGTTCTCCGACTCCACAGCGGGCGGCATCCCTCCCCCACACGACAGGATCACCTTGCTCCTGTCCTGGAGGGACCTGACCAACTCCGTTGTCGCGCGCTTCACGTCCTGCGGTGTCCCGGCCGCCAGGACATCCCGTGGGGGAATGTTTCCAAGCAACGTGACCCTGTTCCCCGTCAGCGTCTTCAACTCGTTCAGCGTGATATCGAAACCCATATTGAAGAGATTGACTCCCATCTCCGGCAGGTAGGGCGCCGACACGGAGCAGCGCGCATCGTTGTGAAGAAACCTCACGCCGACATCCGTGCCGAAAAGTTCCTTGAACACCGGCAGCCCGAACGCCCGGAATTCATCTTCGCCAAGAAATCCGATTATGTCATCGAGGAGGAAAATTCCATCGATGGAGGCAATCGCCTCTCGCTGAAGGTCGATCCACTCTTTCAGAAACAGGGTGATCTTCCGGAGCATCCGTTCGGCCTTCGCGGGATCCAGCATCAGCATGGTGAGAAACTCCACCGTGCCAACCAGGTAACAGGCAATATTCAGCGGGCCGCGGGCTACTGCGAACCGGATCTTGTGCCCTGCATCTTCGATCCGGGGCCGGGCCAGTTTGAGACGGTTCAAGACCATGGGCAGGAGCCCGTCGGTTCTTGGATCGGGCGAGGGCAGGCTATCGATATCATCCACTGGAAGAAGGACCTTGTGCGCATGGGGAAACTCGTTGCGCGGAAAGGTACATCGCACGCCGAAGGCGGAGGGTTCCGTGCACATCCCGTATTCCGACCAGAACCCGGGGAGGAACAGAACGTCCGGGAATTCCCTGACTGCCTTCAGGTTCGCGGAAAGCCAGATTTCATCGTTCGAGAAATAATCCAAAATGGGAACGCCGTACCAATTCGGGAGCCAGGGACTGTCAATAATGAAACCCACGGGCAAAGGGGCTTTGACCTCCCCGCCGATGGTTTTGAGGAGAAGATTCCACTGCTGATCTGTCATTGAGCCTCCGGGTCAGGGATCGGGCCCGTTCGCAAGGAAGACGCCGACAATTGGAGGGGCAATGCAAGATAAAGCGGAAAACAACCATTCGCAACCGGAAGGTGGGTTCTATCTCTCAAATCCGAAGATGACGAGAAGCCTGAAACTTATCGGTTCCTGGACAGCCCAGACGTTCCTCTGCGTGAGATCGACGAGCGTGCTGGTAGAATTCGCGAGGTCAGTATCCTTTTCAAGAAGATAGGCAAGAGGAAATTGCATTGTACCGAGGATCTGGAACGGGCCCCATCCCATCATCATGCCAATGGAGCCGCTCATCCAGGTTTCGGTTTTATGGTCATGGCGGGTATGCGTAGCGGTGAAGGCATACGCATTTCCACCTGCCGGGATATCGGACTCGCCGTACTCCTTTGTGATGAAACTGTATTTCCGCAGGAGCAGCAGGGAGCCCAGCGCGAAAAACCGGCCGGTGATATTGATGCCCGTCGAGGCTTCCAGACCGGTGGCAAAGAAGCTGCTGCTGCCTTGCGAGTAAGATTCCCAGGAGGGGCTGAAACCGCTGACATAGGGATACGAATCCTGGACGATGTCCTTCTGCGTCGCACCCAGGGCGCCGTTCCACCTGGGGGAGGTGTTTGACAGGTCTGTGTATGAGTATTCCAGGAGGAGCCCGAAATCAAAATAACTCTTGCCGAACTTGTAGTTCAGCCATGGATTGACCTCGATGGTGTACTCGTTCTCGGCATCGCTGCTGAGAGGTTCGCTGTCCAGGTTCGCACTGGTGCTCACGGTGTTGTTCTCCCGGTGAGCATACTGCAGGAAGAACAAGAGGCCCAGGTCGGCATCGCCGATTTTCCAGAACCGGATTTTCGAATAGGCCCGGATCAGGTCTTCCGACAACGCGTCCTCATACCGGCTGTCGGTGAAGTATGCCCCAGTGAAATTCGCTCCGGGAAGCGAATCCGCAATGCTGCTCCGCCAGTAGTAGTTCTGTCCCTGCTCGCCCCTGTGCCTGTACCGGATGGCCGATTTGTGATCACCACCGTATTCGTAGCTCAGCTGCAGATCGAGCTGTCCACCTTTGTAGAGCGTATAGTTGTTCAGGAACCAGGCATCGAAATTCTGACTCGACGTCTCGAAGATGTGGGCGCAGGGCGTCGTGGTCCACCCCCAGGTGAGGTGATTGGAAGTTGTCTCGACGCCATTCCTTACGAACTTGATGCTGGAGCTCGGCTGATTCGTGTTTTTCGTCTGATACTGGGCTCTCAATCCGATCGGGTTCCCGAACAGATAGTTCGCATAGACAAAGTGAACGTCGTAGTGCTTCCTCAGGGCATCGGTGCGCGCGGTGACGGGGATCAGTTCGAGGGTGTTGTTGTTCCTGACGATGCCATCCGCCCGCAATTCCATATTGACGCTGTTCGTTCCCACCTCCAGGTAGATCTTCCCGAGTCCCTCGAAGTTCCAGACTCCCCCGACACTGTACCGGGTATTATAGGCGTACGACGAGACTCTCATGAATGAGCGGATCGCGTTGGGGTCTCCGGTGTAGCCGGACGGAGCGGGAAAATCAAAGTAGTTATAGTTGCTCACATAGGCATCGTTCGGGCGTTCGTTGATGTTCGTGACATGCCCCTGCCAGGGCAGGGTCTGCGGGTGCATATACCAGAAGGCTGCCTTGTTCGGCCATTTGAGGATATCGTGGGGATACCCGATAAATGTGTAGAACGGGTTGCTGCCGATCGTGAAATGGGGATTGGCATGCATGGCCGAGGCAGACACAAGCAGTGCAACGACGAGCAACTTTTTCATCGCTGATCCGTGGAGAAATTGCACCTTCGATTCCGTCAATGATGAAGGTCACAAAGCTTGTGCCACTGTGACCGGGAAGAGAAGCATTGAATTGCAGGCAATCTCGCCATTCATACTTCATGTCGGATACTCAAGTGGAGACATAGGTTCCCCTCATAGGGCAAGCGACGACTCCATGGACCGGTCCCGATGAGTTCAAACAAAAAAGGCACAAACGTCGCAAAAATTTCCCTTGTGTGTTTGTGCATTTTGTGATCAACTGCTTCTGCGGCGGGATCGTCGAAGCGACGACGACTCAGAGAAGAGGTCCCGCTTAAAGAACTTCGGGATCCTCAAAACAACTACGACTTAGCTGGAAAACGCTAAGTCGGGTTGTAAGAAATCGCTCCAGCGAATCTGCTTTGCATCGTGTATTCCCTGTATGCAGAAACGGATGACGGAAATAGCGCAACTTCTTCCCAATGCGCGACAAGAGGCCCTTCGTTACCGTTTCGCCTTTCAGGATATTCTCAGAAGACTCCCCGCACGATACCTTGTTGAAATCGAGATGGGAGAAAGTGTGATTCCCCAGTTCCAACCCATGCTCTACCCAGCGGTTCAACGGGAAACGGGATATCAGCCCTGCCGCCAAATAGCATCCCCTCATTCAAGAAACCGATAGCAGGAATTTGATTTCTGATGAGCGAGCTCGTCAGCCTGGTGAAGAGAGCATTTTGGTGAGCCGTATCGCCCATCACGTACGTAACAACCGGCAAGTCATCAATTGAAAAAACAGAGTTCCTTCGTTTGCCCTGAACTCACACCACAGGAGAAAGAGACTACGGCGATCGTGAGGATTCCACGGGTCGAATGTTTCCAACCTTGTGGCATGAAGTGTGGGGCCTTCGACCGTCAAAACCGAGATAATGTTGATTGAGGTATTTCAGTGCGACTGTTCGGTCGAGTTTCGTGTCATGAGCTTTGTAGACCATGCCCATGCCTCTTTCACCAAGGGTCATGAGGATTTCGAAGTGAGATATGGTCTGGCCTGTCATGTACTGCAATCCAACTGCATGTGTGGAAAGCTCAGGGCAAGCAGTTCATCCTGTGGCCCTTCAGCCGCCTGCCGCATCGATGACCTCCGATGCCAGCGGATTGTCAAAATTGAAGCCGAAATACCGTGGATCCTCTCCAATCACCGCCGCTGAGAAGATCATGAAAACGTAGTTGTAAGTTTCCTCCGGAATCTTCTTGATCTTCAGGAAACTCCAGAAATTTCGCTGGCGTGGATCCTCGGGCATCTTCCTGACAATGGGCAGGATTATGTTCTGATTCCAGTTGTAGCAGGCCATCACCAGAAGCCCGGATGCCTGAGCCTCGGTTTCGTAGAGATCGCGCAAATACTTGGCGGCAGCTGTTGTTGACTTCTTCACGTCATGTCGCTCGTCGAATCGGTCTGGACGACTATATTCGACCAGCCCACCCGTTCGAAGCCCATATTCCCGGCCTCTCTCAGGCATAAACTGCCACATACCTTTGGCAATCCCGGCCCATGTCTTCGGGCCGCATGCCTCGCTCTTGAAGTTGCTTTCCTGCATGGCCACGTAGAAGAACTGCGGGGGCATATCATGTTTCACCATTGTTTGCACAATAATGGGGACGTACCCGAGTTCAGTGGCACGCGCAATATCGTTCCGGTAACGGGAACTGGACTGCCAGGCTTTGATATACTCCCTCACCTTTTGTACGAAGTCGGGAGGCATGTTCACGTCACACTCACCGAAGAGGCGTGCGACCTTATAGATAAGCCATTCTTCGCGTGTCAGCTTCTCCTGAGAGATTCCAAGCTGTTCGCGCGCAAATTCGCTGTATCTCTCCTGCAAACCCCGGTACTGGCGCTGCTTGTCCGCAAACTCCTGCCGGAGTTTCGGATCCATGCTCTTTGCCACAATCGACTGAAACCTTGCCATCTGGAGCTCGAGCGTCTTCATAGAGTAGAAGATCTCCTCGGCCATCGCATGCATCTTTTCCAGTCGGGTGACTCGCTGGCTCTGAATGAAGAGTGCGGTCGCGGTCGCGAGCAAGACAATTCCGACGATAGCGATAATGATCCAGTAGCGCTTCTTGTGCTTCTTCTCAACTCGTTGAAACGCATGATGGATCAGACGCGTCCGATCCCCCATTGTCTCTGGCGAGCGGTTGCTGAAGTAATGGTCGGCCAGCATTGTCACCTCTCCCTTGGCTGGCTCGCCGGTCGGAGAAAGTGTGGCGTCAGGGGGAAGGATTTCCAGATTGACGATGGGACCATTATGGCCCACCTGCACCTTGCACACATGCGGCAGGACCGCTCGGCTGACCTTCTGTCCGTCAAGGTAAGTCCCGTTCTTGCTACCGTTGTCGTCGATCCACCACTGTCCCTCCTGCCACCGGATGCATGCGTGATGGCCGCTGACGCACCTATCATCAAGTTGAACGTCGCTTTCCTCACTTCTCCCGACGCTGAAGTTCCGGGTGAACCGCCACGTTTTCGTTCTTCCACCCGTCCCCCCGCTCTTGATCTCAATCACCGGCACCCCGCGCTGGGGTTCCCATTCCTGTGTCCACATCGATTGTTGATCATCCCTTGTCACGCGGACACCTGCAATGTGATCGTGTCTCGAATCATTTCTGCCAGAATGTTGGAGCGGACGCCACATATGCCCCGTCGTCGTTTGCCCGCGCACTCAGGACGAGGAAACCTGCTTCTGAGAGCTCTGCCTGCTTATCCGTCGGGATGAGAATCTCGAGGGGATGAAACCCCTCCCCCGGTCCGTGATTCCAGAGAGGGAGTCGTTCGATCTTCGGGCCCGCGTGGAGGCCTCGGAATTGAAGCCGCCAACCAGCTTCAGCGAACAGGCCGGCCAGCCCGAGCGTCACCAGCAGCACCCCCCCTCCCCAGAGTGCAAGACTCGCTGCGGCATCCCCTTCGGCAGGCTCCATGAAGGCAAACTCCTTTACGGGTTCGTTTTTTCCATAGGGATAGCGGAGCAGGAATCGAGGGAGTACGAGGGCGAGTGATTTGAATTCATTGGTCTTCCTGAGGGAGTTCCAGCGTGTGTATTCAGGTTGCTGGAGCAACTGCCAGATCGGAGGGAGGGAGGCAAGCCCTCCTGCCGAGTTCTTCCCCAGGAACCTGGGTCCAGCCCCGGTCAGGCAAACCGCGCCGACCTTTGCCGCCTGATTCGCAAGACCGGCCAGCAGTTCGATCTCCGGTGTCGAACAGCCGAACTCGAAGTCAACAACGATCGCGGACACGGGCGCATTGGCCAAGAGCTGGTGAGTGTTTTTCAGCGACGGTTCTGTAACCCACATGTTCAGCGTCTCCAGCGCGCTGTCTCGCAAACAGGGAAGAATCGTCAGGACGATCTCCTTTCGGAAATCAATCCGGTCAACGAGCAACTTCACAGCCCGCCAGGATGCCTCGAGCTGCCGGAACTCTTGGTGGTGCACTATGGCGTTCACCTGTTCACCGATGATCTGGTCCAGTTGAGCGATGAGCGTCTGGGCGGTACCGGCATCGACGTCGCCGGGACCGGACACATCGGCAGTGATCGCAGTCATCAGCACGTCCATCGGTGTATGTTGGACAGGGATAGGCTCGCCGGTTCCTTCGAGGTCCACCATCCCCAGCAGTGCCTCCAGCCCCGCCGCCCCACTTGATTTCGGCGGAGAAGCCCCGGCAGGTGCGGAAATGGGTCCGGTGCGCGGAGGCTGAGTCGGTCGTTTGAGTGCAGCCGTGAACCGATCAACGAGCTCGGCGTCCACCCCGGCTTCCCTGGCTTTAGCGCCGAAATCCTGCAGCGTCAAGCTTCCTTCCCTCACCTGCAGGATGAGTGTGCGGGTCTGGAGCATTCTTTTCAGAGCGGGGACTTGCTCCACTACTCCTTCGGGCCGTATTGCTTTCTGGTCGCCGAACGTCTGTTCGTTTTCGATGCTTTTAAGTGCTCCCGACAGCCTGTCCGGCACCTCGATCCTGAGAAAAGGAGAAAGCGACTGCATCACCGGCGCGAAGCTAGTTTTGTCTACGCGGAGGGGATAGCCAGCGCTCCCTGGCCCACCCAATGGAACCCCGACGGGAAGCAGGGGTCCCATATAC
>JAGDMJ010000132.1 GCA_017860555.1 Bacteroidota bacterium | reverse complement strand
ATTGCAGTTCCTTTAACAAAATTTAACCATTCCATAATGATTTCTTAATTGTAGACACCGGTGTCTCTCGTATATTCAACAAGTGCCTTCATCAAGCAGGGATGACCATGCAAGAATTCGAGAGTAATAACGGTTCAAAGGAAGAATCGACCTTTCGTGCGCTGCTGCGCGAATTGCGGCGTTATCCTGCGATGCCCAGGCCGGCGGAAGTGGCGAGGCTCTTTGTCCGGCTCCTGGAACTGGGCAAGATCCGTGACGTGGTGATGATGCTGCCGGAGTGGATCGTGGATACCGTTGGTGCTGCGAAACTGGAGTCCATTTTCTTCGACAATGCGGCCGAACTCCGTGCGAAGGGGGGGATCCTCCGGCTGGAGATTATGGGGGAACGTTCCGACGATCAGAGTGCCGAGGTGGATGTTTCCATGTGCTACCGTGATGGCACCTCGGACAGCGAGCGCATTGTGCTCGTCAGAGAAAAGAAAGAATGGAAAGTCGACATGTCGAAGTAAAGCAACAGCCGGAAGTCTGGAAAGTCCATCCTTCGAATTTCGTTCATGAGGGCCCTCGCGGGCCCTTTTTTTTGCCACAGATAAACAATACGACTTCGCATCACTATCCAGCATCTGAGTTCATCTCTGGCTGATATTGGAATTGGCCCGAAAAATAGCTATTTTATAGCAAAATGTCACAAAGTCCCCCTCAAATAGCACAGCGGATCTTGGATGTCATTCCCGAGATGTGCTTTGTTGTATCGACGGAGAGGATCGTTCTGGACTGTAACCGTCGGGCACGAGAGCTTCTCGGGTTGCCGGATAATTTGATGGGGGAAGTGGCTTTTTACTCCCTTCTGACCGACGATTCGCCCCGTCCATTGCTTTCCATGCTGCGCTCGCGAAGCACGAGCGCCACCGCTGAAGTGCGCTTCAAAGCTGGCGGGGGGATGGTGTTCGATGCCGTTCTCAGCATCGGCAGGATCAAGGACCAGGAAGGCGAACGGCTGTACGTATTTGCGCGTGACATTTCCGAGTCCAAGCAGAAAGAGCTCGACCTCCTCCGATTCTCCAACGTCGTCCACTACACGGTCAATCCCATCCAGATCACGGATGCCGAAGGGAAGATGGTTTATGTCAACCCGGCGTTCGAGAAGGCCTCTGGATACACAAAAGAGGAATTGATCGGTTGCGATCCCAACCTCCTCTCCAGCAAGAAGTATCCGAAGGAATTCTGGCAGCGTATCTGGGCGGTCATCAGCTCGGGCAGGGTTTGGAACGGGGAGATTGAGAACCGCCGGAAAAACGGGGACCCGCTATATACACAGCTTCTGATCTCTCCCATCATCGACAATGACGGCAAAGTGGTGGGTTACCTGGGCTCGCACCGGGACATCACCGAACAGAAGCAGCTTGAGCAGCAGCTCATGCACTCCCAGAAAATGGAGAGCATCGGAACGCTTGCCGCCGGCATTGCTCACGAGGTTGGAAACCCGCTGGCCTCCATCTCCTCGATTGTCCAGGTCTTGCTGCGGACGATCTCCGACGACTTTGCGAAAGACAAGCTGGGCCTTGTGGAGGCCCAGGTGCACCGGATCACGAAGATCATCCGCGACCTGGTCGATTTCTCCCGCCCGTCCAACTACCAGATCCAGCCTACCGACATCGTGAAGGGACTGACGGACGCGGTGGAGATCGTGAAGATGGGGAAGAAGGCAAAGGAGATCACGTTCATCACGCACGTGCGCCGCCAGGCGCCGCTCCTGTCACTCGTTCCCGACCAGATCGCGCAGGTCTTCATCAACATTCTCTTGAACGCCGTCGACGCTCTGCAGGGGAAGAAGGGGACCATTACGTCGGAGGTCGAGCGCGACAATGACCGGGTACGGGTGACGATCACCGACAACGGACAGGGCATTTCTCCGGAGAACCTGTCAAAAATTTTCGAGCCGTTCTTCACAACCAAGCCGGTCGGCGAGGGAACGGGACTGGGGCTCTGGGTGAGTTATGGTATCGTGCGAAGTTTCGGAGGCGACATCACTTTGACGAGCACCTGGGGCCAGGGGACTTCCTTCAGCATCCTCTTACCGCTGACCGCAAAGGAGTATGGCAATGGCTGACTCAATTCTGATCGTGGACGATGAAGAGATCATCCGAGAGTCCCTCTCCTTTATTCTCACAAAAGAAGGATACCGGGTACGGGAAGCGGCAAACGGAAGGATCGCGCTGGAGATTCTCAGGGAGGACTCCGTGGACCTCGTCCTGACCGATCTGGAGATGCCGGAGATGAAAGGGATCGAGTTGCTGGAACAGGTGACCCGCTTCAGCCCGGAGACCCTGGTGGTGATAATCACCGCGTATGGCTCGATCGATACCGCCATCGCGGCGTTGCGGAAGGGAGCGGTGGACTATATTCTGAAACCGGTGGAGTTCGACGAACTCCTCGTCAAGGTGCAGCGGCTGCTCTCCTCGCGGCGGTTGAACGTGGAGAACAAACTGCTTCGCGGCGAGATCAACCGGCAGTATGACTTCGAGAACATCATAGGGCAGAGTGCGGCAATGCAGAGGGTCTTCGATACGATCAAGAAGGTGGCCGCGACCGACGGAACCGTTCTCATCGATGGCAAGAGCGGGACCGGGAAGGAACTGGTGGCGCGTGCCCTTCATTTCAACAGCAAGCGTGCGGGAAAGCCTTTCATCGCGGTGAACTGCGGCGCGATCGTCGAGAACCTGTTCGAAAGCGAGCTCTTCGGACACAAGCGTGGATCGTTCACCGGGGCGACGATGGACAAAGAAGGTTTTTTCAAGGCGGCCGACGGGGGGACGTTGTTCCTCGACGAAGTGAGCGAGATTCCTTTCCAGCTGCAGGTGAAGCTTCTCCGGGCGATCGAGCTGAAGGAGATCACCCCGGTGGGCACCGCCCTGCCGATCTCCGTGGATGTGCGGATCGTCGCTTCCACGAACAAGAACCTCGCCAAGGAAGTGGAAGCCGGGCGGTACCGCGAGGATCTCTTCTACCGGCTGAACATCATCGAAGTGAACCTCCCCTCGCTTACCGAGAGGGCCGAAGACATCCCGCTGCTGGTCCAGCACTTCGTCTCCAAGCACGCCCAGGAGATGAACAAACCCGTCAAAGGGGTGGATAACGAGGTGATGAAATCCCTTCTGGCGCATTCCTGGAAAGGGGAGATCCGCGAGCTGGAGAATATCATCGAGCGCGCGGTGATCTTTGCTGAAGGGAACCTTATCACGAAGCAGGATCTGCCCAGCTTTTTCGAGCAGCGGCAGGATGCCGTCTATGCGTTCGATGCCCGCCGCTCCATGAAGGATGCGGTGGACGAATTCGAACGCCAATACATAAGCCACGTGCTGCGGGCGAACCAGTTCAACAAGGAAGCGACAGCCAAAGCCCTCAAGATCAGCCTCTCTTCCCTCTACCGAAAGATCGAAGAACTCGATATTCCTTCGCAGGGTTAGGAAACTCTCCCAGCACGATTCCCACAATTTGGAACTGCCGGGGGGGAAACCCGCCGGTCCTGCGAAATTGCATGATTTTCAGCCAGCCGCAGGGTCCCCCCCCGCCAACTCCTTTGGCACATATCTTGAAAAACAAACATTGAGCAAGGAGCGCGATCGATATGGTCTTTCTCAGGAAAATACTCGTTACCACCGATCTGTCGGAGTTTTCCCTGGCGGCGTTCGAGTATGCGTCGACGGCCAGCATTTTCTTCAACGCGGACATCTTTCTGCTGTACGTCAACGAAGGGAGCGCACCCGGGCGGTCGAAGACCCATAGCGAACGTGAGCCGCAGGGACATGCGCAGCATACGGAAGAGGAAGCCCTGAAGGCGCTCAAAGGGTTGATCCAGGGCTCAATCTCCTCGGGGTTGAAGGTGACACCGGTGGTCCGCCGCGGGGCGCCGGCGGAAGAGATCATACGCTTCGCCGAGAAAGAAGGGATTGATCTGATCGTTATTGCAACACACGGCCGAACGGGTCTCAGGCATATCATGATGGGAAGCGTGGCGGAGAAAATCGTGCGATTGTCCAGCATTCCGGTCCTGTCAGTCAAGCCGGGGCCCTTCCGGGACAGGATCCTGAAGGAAGAAGATATTGAGAGCGAGTTGCACCTCCGGCCGTAGTATCAAAAAAATGTGAAGCAGGTACAATGCAAGTTCCAGCAGAAGACGGCAAAGGAAAACAGACGCAGCCTCTCGTGTCGGAGGAGGATGTGACCAAGAAGACCATCCTGATCTACAGCCCTGACCTGAACTTCTGCTTCAGTCTGTCCATGCTGTTTCAGAACCGATACAACGTCAGTACGACCACGAACCTCGGCATGTTGGAAACCTTCCTGGCGAACTACTCGGCCGACCTGGTCATGATCGACGCATTTCCTTCCACCAAGATCATTCAGACCCTCGAAGGATTGAAAGAACTGAAGCGGCATCTCCCGATCATTATGCTCTATGTCTACAACTCCAAGGACGTGGGGATGGACAAGGCGATCAGGGGACATGTCGATTCGGTGTTCTACAAACCTTTTGACATCAGCGTTGTCTCAAACCGAATAGAAGAACTGCTCAGGAGCGAGGAATAGCGGAGAACAGAGGATAGGGATGAAAGCTCTGAGGACCTGCCAGGTCCTCTTCCTTTTATCACTTCGGCTATTGTTCCTCAACGATCTCTGGCCTTGGATTCCGGCTTTAGCGTGTGCCTTTTTGGCATACCCTCCCTTTCCCATCCATGCAAATACCCTCTTTCAATTTGTCCCAAATTTGAGAATTTTCGGGAATTGCAGTTGAATCTGTGGCAAATTTCAACAAAAAAGGTCAGGAATTCTTGGCATGCCGCTTGACCTATCAGGGCGGAACACCATTGCGCCTTCCTTCACAGAATTAATGTCAGAGATGATGCTCGCGTCAAGAAAGAATCAGATGGCTCCTGCGGCGATTGCGCGCTTCCCCATAGCATTGGCTTTTCTGTTCCTGACGCTTCCATTTCAGCTTGCCGGCCAGACCACATCGGACTGTCTTACCTGCCATTCCGACAATTCCCTCACCATGATCAAGAAGGGGAAGACCGTATCGCTCTTCGTGAACGGAAGGAACTTTTCGAAGTCTGTCCATGGCGAACTGGAATGCGTCACATGCCATGAGGGATTCAAAGCGGACGAGATTCCTCATTCGAAGAAGATCACGCCGGTTCGGTGCATGAACTGCCACGACGGCGACCAGTTTGAGGCGTACCAGAAGAGCGTTCACGCAACTTCGGTCCGTGACGGCAAGGCCGCCGTAACCTGTTCGGGATGCCACACCACGCATGACATATGGAAACTGACCGATGCCGACCCGGCCGCCCGCAGGCAGTTCGCACAAGAGGCGTGCGCAACCTGCCATGCCAGTCAGAATACGAAGTTCATGGGATCCGATCATGGCCGTGCGCTGGCATCCGGCACACTTGGGGCGCCAAATTGTATCGACTGCCATGATGAGCATGGCGTCATGTCGGCGAGCAGCGACAGTGCCCGGACAAACCGGAAGAACGTCGCGGCGATGTGCGAGAAATGCCACGTGGACGATCCTGCCGTGCGCGCAAAGGTGGCGCCATCCGCAGCTTTCATCTCCGCCTACGAGATGAGCGTCCACGGCCAGGCGGTGAAGCACGGGAACGACGACGCGGCCACCTGCACCGACTGCCACGGCGGGCACGAAATGATGAAGGGGTCGAATCCTTTGTCGCTCGTAGCCAGAAAGAACGTCGCCTCCACGTGCGGTCAGTGCCATCTCGACGTCGCTTCCGAGTACAGGGAGAGCATCCATGGCATGGCGGTCGCCAATGGCGTGAACGAATCCGCGACGTGCACCGACTGTCACGGGGAGCACAACATTCTATCCCCCCAGGACGCGCGCTCCCCGGTTGCGGCCAAGAACGTCTCCAGCCAGGTCTGTTCGCCATGCCATGCGTCGGTGAAGCTTACGCAGAAGTACGGGCTGCAGAGCGACCGTTTTCAGAGTTTTGCCGACAGTTACCATGGTCTGGCCGGCCGGGCGGGCAGCATCGAGGTGGCGAACTGCGCAAGCTGCCATGGTGTCCATGACATCAAGCCTTCTTCAGACTCCACGTCGCGCGTCAGCAAGGCGAATCTATCAAGGACGTGCGGCACGTGCCACCCGGGCGCCAATGAGAATTTCGCCGAGGGGCAGGTTCACGTGATTGCGACACAGGCCGGAGGGGAGGATGACATCCTCTACTTTGTCTCCTCCGGATACATCGTCCTGATCGTCGTGGTCATCGGGGGGATGTTGGTTCACAATCTGTTCGACTTTGTCCGGAAGTCCAGGAAGCAGCTCATGTACCGCAGGGGTCTGATCCAACGGCCGCCCGTGCCGCATCGCCTCTACCTGCGGATGTCGCTGGGCGAGCGCATGCAGCACGGATTCCTCCTTGTCAGCTTCATCACGCTCGTGCTCACCGGATTTGCCCTGCGTTTCCCGGATGCCTGGTGGGTGGCGCCGGTTCGGAGCCTGAGCCCATGGATGTTTGAGCTGCGTGGCCTGCTTCACAGGATCGCTGCAGTCGTGATGGTGGGGGCGAGCCTGTATCATCTGTACTACATCTTCTTTGTTCCTCGCGGCAAGCGGCTCCTGCGCGATCTCCTGCCGGTCCGGCAGGATATCACCGACGCGTTCCGTGTCCTGAGGTACAATCTCGGGTTCTCGAAAGAAAAACCGAAGTTTGGGCGGTTCAGCTACATCGAGAAGAGCGAGTACTGGGCGCTTGTCTGGGGCACCGTCGTCATGGCCATCACCGGCATCATCATGTGGCTGGACAACACGTTCCTTAACCTGGTGGGGAAGCTCTGGTGGGATGTGGCCCGCACGATTCACTACTACGAAGCGTGGCTGGCAACGCTGGCCATCATCGTCTGGCACTTCTATTTCGTTATCTTCAATCCCGACAGCTACCCGATCAACCTGGCTTTCTGGAAGGGGACGCTGACCGAGGAGGAAATGGAAGAGGAACATCCTCTTGAACTGGAGCGGCTGAAGCACCTTGCCCGTCTGGAAGAAGAGTCCGGAACAGATGAGAGAGCGATCGAGCCCCCTGAAGACAAAACGTAGGCGTCGCATGGAAGGCAATCACACAGCGGACCAGCGGCAGAGTCCGCAGCGGAAGCGTAAAGCTGGCGCACCCGGGTGGTTGCCGCGTGCTGACGGGATCGCGCTTCTGTGCCTTGCCGGCATGCTGCTGTTTGCTGCCCGAGCCCGTGCGGACGAGGACAACCCGTGCATTGTATGCCACGGCGAGAAAAGCCTCACGGCCAAACGGGGAAACCGGACGGTTTCGCTCTATGTCGATGCGAAGAAATTCTCCGGGTCCGTTCACGGTTCGCTCTCCTGCACCGGCTGCCATGCCGATCTGGAGGGCAAGGAGCTGCCGCATGAAGTCCCGCTTGCCAGAGTGGAGTGCGGGCGCTGTCACGAAACGGAGGAACAAGACGTTGCGGTGTCTCTGCACGGAAAAGCGGCTGCCAGAGGAGACCGTCTTGCACCGCGTTGCAGCAGCTGTCACGGCGCGCATGACATCATTCCTGTTGCCAACCCCAAGTCCAGCGTTGCCCCGCTCAAAGTGCCGTTTGTCTGCGGCTCATGCCACAAAGAAGGGGCTCCCGTGGCGCGGCAGCGCGAGATACACGCGTCCAACATTCTCGAGAATTATTCCGAGAGCATGCATGGCGAAGGCCTCCTCAAGAAAGGGTTAGTCGTCACCGCAACGTGCGCCTCCTGCCATACCGCGCACAAGATACTGCCGCATACAGATGGCCGGTCGTCCATTGCCCGCAAGAACATCGCCTCCACGTGCACACGCTGTCATGCGGAGATCGAGGCTGTCCACCGGAAAGTGATCAAGGGGCAGCTCTGGGAGAAGGAAGCAAATGTGCTCCCGGCCTGCGTGGATTGCCACCAGCCCCACAAGGCCCGCAAGGTGTTCTATGATCAGGGGATGGCGGACAACGATTGCCTGGGATGCCATACCAGGAGTGACATCCGGTCTTCCACGGACGGACGCTCGCTCTCCGTGAATGCCGAGGAGCTCAAGACCTCGCGTCATGCCAAGACGGCATGCAGTCAGTGCCATTCTCAGGTGAACGCTTCGCGGCGCAGGCCGTGCGAGACAATCACGCAGAAAGTCGACTG
>JAGDMJ010000131.1 GCA_017860555.1 Bacteroidota bacterium | reverse complement strand
TGTCATGGAGGATGTCCAGGCTGTCAGCCACGGACAGTACAGGAAGCTCCGGCCTCCGGGAACAGGATGCAGGCACAAGCCAGAGCGCCGGTATGCTTGTGAGAAACAGGATCAGGAGCACAGCCCGTGTCCTTAACGGTAAATGTGTTTTCATGACCCCCCTCCAGACACACGTGATGCCTCATAGACCTTTTCGACCTTCTCTGCCATGGCCTCCGCGTGGAATCGTTTCGTGAACAGATGAAGCGACGCATGCCCCATGGATTCCCGCAGCGCAGGGTGCTTGATGACCTTGAGCAACGCATCGCCCAGGGATGCCGGGTCTTCCGGCGGGCAGAGAAAACCGGATATTCCATCCTCGACCATCATGGCGATCCCGCCTACATTCGTGCACACCACGGGCAGGCCTGACGACAGTGCCCGCAGGATCGCGAGGGGAAATGCCTCTGCCGCCAACTCCAGGGATGAGTGGCAATAGATATCGAACGCGGTATAGAGGCGATCCAGGTCGTCGCGAAACCCCAGGAACAGCACCTGCCGCTCGATACCCAGCGAACGGGCCTGCTCACGGAGAATGTCCAGCAACTCGCCGTCGCCGACGATGGGGAAGACAACATCCCTGCGCTCCCGCACCACCAGCGCCGCGGCTTCCAGGAGGCCTTTGTGCCCTTTGAACGGGACAAGCCTCGCGACATTCCCTATCGCAATGGTGTCTTGGGCAATTCCCAGCTCTGCCCGCACAGCTGCACGAACGCTCGCCCTGTCTTCGGTGATGCCGCTCTCCACCCCGATGGGAACTACCGTGATCAGCGAGGCCGGAATCCTGTCCTCCCGCACCAACACGCTCTTGACAGCTTCTGCGTCGGCGATGAACTGATCCACTCCCCAGCGGTTTCGCATCCAGTGGGTGATGTTGTGCTGTATGGAATGAGCGCTGTGGACACCAGCGATATGCCGAACAGGGAGGAAGGCGCTCGCCAGGGCGGCACAGGTACGGTCATAGTTCGCATTGCTGTGAATGATATCAATGCCATGTTCACGCAACGCCGCGCGCAACAGACCGGCCACACCAAACACTCGCGACATACCAACAAACGGAATGGGAACGGTTTGGATTCCGGATGCCTCGCACTTCTTCAACAACAGATGGGCGGGATTTGCCGACACCCAGACGGCGTGTCCCCTCCGGACAAGATACTTTGAAAGGATAAGGACGTAATCTTCCCCTCCCGCAAAGATATCCGTTGAGTCTGACAGAAGAATGTTCACAGGCCGATCTTGTTCATGAGATGGTTCAGCCGTCCCCGCCACCCCAGCCGATACCCGTGGCGTGAGGCTGTTCCTCTCCCCTCATGTCGGATGTACTCGTCCACCGGGAAATCGATCAACGCGCATCCTGATGCCCGGGCCACCCGCATATTGGCGAGACAGGGCGCACCATGCCGCTCGAAGGGCGGAAGCCGGAGATAGACCTCTCGTCTGACAAGCATGCAAATGGGTCGGATATACGGATGAGCACCGGGGCGTTCAGAGATGTCGAAACCCCGGTCGTTCATGTAGATCTTCTTGCCCACGACATAACTCTCCGGCTCCGACCCGGCCCGCGCGAGCATCGCCTCCACGAATCCTCCCTGAAGCACCTCGCAGTCCGAATCGATGAACAGCACCCACGGGGAGTCCACGCTGCGCAACGCCTGGTCCATGGCGGGGCCATGATGCCGGTTCGATTCGTTCAGGATCAGACGGGTGGTGCCCGGAGCCAGATCCCGAAGTTGGGCAAGGATCCGGCGGCTCTCGTCATCGGAACCGTTGTCGATCATGACGAGGGGAACTGCAGGATAGAAAGAACGAAAGGATTCGATGGCACGCCGTGTAAGATCCGGCGTCCTGAAATTGATAACAACGGCGGTAACCTGAGAGGTGGTCATGGTCAGGCGTTCCCGTAGACCTCACCAACCCCGTACTTGCTGGCTGCCCAGAAAGCGAGGAGGGCAGTGATCGCGACAAGGGCCCGCTTTTCATCTTCCTCGTGCACAACAAAATCGTACGTGTCCGCGACGAACTGCATGTTGCGCAGGATCTTGTTCACCTGTCGGGCATGCACCTTGCCATGCCAGTACGGCACCTGGGCGCGGATCATAGCGCCGTGTCGCCGAAGGAGTTCTCCCAGCGGAAAAACTTTCTCGCTTCGCGGGGTGCGCGGCCTGCAGATATTGGCGAGGTCGGTGAAATATTCGTCCCAGTTCGATGCGAATGCGCGGTTCTCCGGCCTGCGGAGGTAGAAGGCATGCTTCAGCGAAAAATGCGCTTTCGTCCGAGTCCTGAATCTGGGTATCAGAGGATGAAGGTCGTACAGCGTGTCGGTGACGCTCGGATCGTGCCCGTTTTTCTCTCTATAGACCCAGCGTTTCTTCAGCGCCTTCCAGGTATCCACACAGATCACAGGGGCATCATGGCTGTCAATGGTAACGAACCTTCCTTTTTCCGCGCCGACCACGGTAATCCAATGGCTCCAGGTGTCCACGCAAAGCAACACGGGGTGCCGTCGCTTCAATTGCCGGAGCAGTTCCCGCTTTGCATGGAGTGGATTGGTGTGCCGGATGACTTTCAGCGTGCAATTGTATGCCCGGGCAGCCCGCGCGAGCTTCACCTCATCGGTGCCGGCACACCAGTGCGTGCCCGCCTTGCGGGAAAGCTCCTTTTCGCCCACGAGCTTCCCAAGCATGATCAATGCATGCTTGAGTGCGAAAGGGCCGCACTGCCACTTGTTCGGCTGAGGGGTGAGTCCCATAGACTTCAAATGTAGGGAAATCGCGAGGCAAAACCAAAGGGCAAAAATGGGCCATTTCGACAGAAAACACCGGTAGCGGGGAGAAAAAGGAAGCCTAGAGAATCAGCAGAAAGCGGAACACCGAGACACGGAGAGGGGATTATTACTATCGCCCTGCTTTCTTCCCCTCGAGCCGGGCTGGAACGACGTGTTCAGTTTCCCCTTCGGCGCTCCCCCGGTACGCCTGGATCGCCCCGACGACCCCCGCCCCGATCGCCACCGCACAGAGGAGAACACCGGTGCCGAAGGCAACGTCTGCCAGAGTCTCGGCCCAATCCAGATTGTCGGAGAGAAGCCAGTTCCAATCGTGGATCAATCCTTTGGCGATCAGACGGAGCTGTCTGAACGGCGCATCGCGAATGTAGACGCTGACATTGACCAGGCTTTCCCCGCACCAGAAGGCGGGAAGAACGGCGTGCGCGTAATTCTGGCGCAGGCCCAGGAGCGCCAGCAAGAGCGGAAGGAACACTTGAACGAATGAGCCGCCGAAAACATGGATCCATTGTCCGAATGGCTTCAGGAAGAAATGTCCGGCCTCATGGATGAAGAGATTGATGGTATCAATGATCCAGAGAATGAACGGCGGACTGAACGATGATGAGGAGGGATCGTATTCGAACAGAAGGACATAGAGCACGTATGCCAGGTACGAGAGCCCCAGCAGCTTCAACACCAGGACCATCCGTGGCATTATCGTCTCCGGCCGAGTTTTGCCGTCTCCCTGTAGAAATTGATCAGGCCGGTGGTCGGGGGCGTGACTCCCATCTGGCGCATCATGGCCGCAACCTGGCCGCGGTGATAGCTGCAGTGGTCCACCATGTGCTGAAACGCCTCCCAGAATACGTGGGTGTATGTTTCCCCTTTTAACGTCTTCATGGTAAACGTGTCCTGAAGTTTGCGGTCGGTCATCGTGCCCAGGAACCTCGCCGTTTCGAATCCCACGGCCACCCAGACGGTCTTCACAGTTTCCACCGTGGGCGCTTCAGCGGCGGAGAGGAATGTGACATCCGGTTTCCCCGTCCATCGGGAGAGCCACATTTTTTCCGAGCCAACCAGATGCACGAGCGTCCCGTGGATGCTGCCATGACTGCTTTTCATGTCCTGCATTGCCTTTTCGGCAGGCATGGCCATGGCCGCATCAAGGATGCGGTTGTCGGCCCAGGAATTGAAGGCATGGAGCAGTTTGATCTCTTGAAGTGTCATGGTGTGCTCCGAGGGATGGAATGAAGGATTCTTTCCCGGCTGTTATTGCGAGGGTCGATGGTTTCCACCGGCTCGCTCCGGGATTCTCGCAATGACGGAGACGGCCGTCACATCAGCTGCCCCCACTCGGTAGCGGTGACGGTATGGTACGCGATCACCGCGGCAAACGTGATGAGTGTTCCTCCCGCAAACCTGTAGATATTCGCGATGAAATTCTGTGAGATGGATTTTCTGAATCTCAACAGGAGACGCAGCACGATGAAGAACCAGAGCACTGTCCCCAGGCCGAACCCGATGGAAAAGAGGACGCTCGGCAAAACACCACTGTTCAGCCAGCCTGCCCCGTGCAGGAACCCCACGAAGGCGATCATCGATGGAAGGAACGTGGGAGTGGCCAGGTTGGTAATGGCAATCAGGACCCCGATGAAGAAAGGGGTTGCGTGTCCCATCTTCCGCGCGCGCTCTTCCTGGGCACGCTCTGTTTTTTCGCTTTCGCGGGTCGCCTCCTCGCGCCGCTCAGGCGTGAAATACTTGATGCCGAGAAAAAGGAGGAGGATGATGCAGGCGATCTGGAAGAAGACGGGGAACCACTGTGTCTCGTTGATCAATCGTTCCAGCGCGACGACAATCGCCGACGAGGCGAAGGTCGTCCCGAGGACATAGATCATGTCCATGAGCGATGCGCCCAGCACGAGCATCAGGCCGGAGCGGAAGTTCCCCTCGAGGCCCTGCTTGGTCACGGCGATGGCAAGCGGGCCCGGAGGAATGGTAAGAATGAATCCCCCGGCGATTCCCAGAAGGACGGCAACAAACAGCATATTCCCCCTCAGCTTTTCATGGCTTCGTTCTTGAGCGCCGCCAGCTTCTGGAGCGCTTCGAGAGGAGTGAGCTTGTCGATGTTCAACGAGCGCAATGCCTCCCGCAATGCATCATCTTTCATCTCGAACAGGGTCATCTGCACTTCCGCAGACGCGATCCGTCCTTTGGCCTTCCCTTTCCCGGGTTTTGAGCCGTCATGCAGGATGAGGTCCGAGCCTTCCAGATTCTTCAGGATTGTCTTCGCGCGGTCGGTCACTTCGTCAGGCAATCCCGCCATCTGTGCGACCTGGATCCCGTAGGAATGGTCCGCAAAGCCGGGTGTCACCTTGTGCAGAAAGATTACCTTGTCGTCATACTCGCGCACTTCCACCTTCAGGTTCCTGATGCGCGGAAAGCGGTCGGCCAATTCGTTCAGTTCATGGTAATGCGTGGCAAAGAGCGTTCGCGCGCCGACGCGTTCGTGCAGGTATTCCGTGAGGGCCCAGGCGATGCTGATGCCGTCGAATGTGCTCGTCCCCCTCCCCACTTCATCCAACAAGATCAGGCTTCGGGTAGTTGCCGTGTTGACGATGTGGGCGGCCTCATGCATCTCCACCAGGAACGTGCTTTCGCCGGACGCGATATGATCGCTGGCGCCCACACGCGTGTAGATCTTGTCTACGATGCCGATCACCGCCCGCTGTGCCGGCACAAAGCAGCCAATCTGCGCGAGCAGCACGATGAGGCCTGCCTGCCGCAGATAGCTCGATTTGCCGCTCATGTTCGGGCCGGTAATGATCAGGATCTGCTCCGCCCCGGTGCTCAGCCGGAGATCGTTTGGAATGTATTTTTCGCCGGGCGGCAGGAGGCGTTCGATCACCGGATGCCTCCCTTTCTCGATCTCAATGACCGTCGACTCGTTCACCTCCGGGCGCACATATTCGCACTCCACCGCAACGCCGGCAAGCGAGGCATAGCAATCGAGCGTGGCGATCAGCCGGGCGTTCGTTTGGATGGCTTCCGCGTGCAGGGCCACTGCCGCGCGGACTTCGTTGAAGAGCTGCGTCTCGAGGGACAGGAGCTTCTCCTCGGCATGGAGGATCTTCTCTTCATAGTCCTTCAGCTCCGGCGTGATGTAGCGTTCGGCATTCGTCAGCGTCTGTTTGCGGATGTAGTCGGCCGGTATCTTCTCGCGGTGGGTATTGGTAATTTCAATGTAGTACCCAAACACGTTGTTGAAACCCACCTTCAGGGAGGAAATGCCGGTTCGTTCCCGCTCCTTCTTCTGCAGATCAGCGATCCACTTTTTGCCGCTGAAGGCCATGGAACGCAGAGAATCCAGCTCCTCGTTGTACCCGGCCCGGATTACCCCTCCTTCCGTTATGCTCAAGGGCGGTTCCGGTTCGATAGCCCGTTCAATTGTCGAGGCGATCGCCGGCAGCACCTCCAGGCCATCGCGTGTCTCCACAAGCGCGACCGAGGTTGCGGAGACAAGACACGACGTGAGCGCGTCCACCTCCCGCAAGATGTTTTTCAGTCCTACCACATCGCGAGGATTTGCCCTCCCGGTGCAGATCCGGGTGTTCATCCGCTCCAGGTCGCCGATCCGCGAAAGAACGCCGACCGCCGCCTTGCGCAATTCCGGCCCGCGGACCAGCTCTTCCACGCCGTCCAGCCTCCGGACGATCGGTGCGATGGCATTGAGAGGCTGGTTGATCCACCGCTTGAGCAGCCTTCCTCCCATCGGGGTACAGGTCCGGTCAAGCACGGAGAAGAGCGTCCCTTGCGCGGAGCCATCAATGGAAGAAGTGATCTCCAGGTTGCGCTTGGTGGCAGGGTCCAGGACGATGTGATCCCCGACGATATAGGGGACAAGTTTTTTGATGTGGGGAAGATTCGCCTTCTGGGTGTCCTGGAGGTAGGTCATCACAACGCCGGCGGCAATCACTCCCTGCTGCATTTCTTCGACCCCGAACCCCTTCAGCGAGTGCGTGCCAAAATGCCCGATGAGAACCTCATGCGCATAGTCGAAATTGAAAATCCAGTCCTCCATTTTGCTGTAGAGTCCTTTGAAGAACTTGAGCATGGACTGGATCGGTACCGCGTCCCGCTTCTGCACCAGGATTTCCACCGGCCCGATCGCGGCCAATTGCTCGGCAAGCTGTTTGAGGGGAACTTCGCTGGTATTGAATTCACCGGTGGAGACGTCCACGAAGGCGAACCCGACGGAGTCATCGCCGGTCGCAAGGGGAGAGGGAAGGGCGATTGCCGCCAGGAAGTTGTTCTGTTTCTGCTCGAGGACTTTGTCGGAAAACGCGATGCCCGGGGTAACCACCTCGATCACATCGCGCCGGACGATTCCTTTGGCAAGCCTCGGATCTTCAAGCTGTTCGCACACCGCCACCCGGTGGCCGGCGCGGAGGAGTTTCGGAAGGTACGATTCGAGCGCGTGGTGAGGGAATCCGGCAAGAGGAATCTCCCCCGCCGCCCCGTTGCCCCGTTTGGTGAGCGTGATTCCCAGGACTTTCGCGGTGGTCTTCGCGTCGTCTTCGAACGTCTCGAAAAAGTCCCCCATCCGAAAGAGCAGTATCGTGTCCGGGTACTTTGCCTTAACCTGGGCGTATTGTTTCATGAGGGGCGTGGACATGACGAAATTAAGTCAAATCCACCCCGAAAATCAATCGAGTTACAAGATTGCCACAAAACGCCGAAGATGAACACAGATGACGACGGCTATCGTCCTCATCTGTGGCTATAAAAAACGAGCGCCCCGCTGGGTGGGTGAGCGGGGCGCAACATCGGAGCGTATGCACAACCTCTATTGCACTTCCGAGATCCTGTAGCTTTCCCACCAATTAGTGATGGCGTACGTCTTGACGTAGAACCCGGGGAAATACGGAGGACGGAACGTCGGATCTTCCAGCCGGGGATCGTACCGGTAGCGCTTGTAGAAGCCTGACTTGAGCGTCGAACCTGCGAACTGCCCGACTGCCCCCCGCTCCTTCTGGACGATGGATCCAATGACGCCAAGCGTGCCGCTGAGACCACGGCTCGCGTAGTTCTCGGCCGAAAATGCCACATCTCTGGCAAAGATTGCGGCATGGATGACGCAGTTGTTGTTATTTGCCGCATTGTCGGCAACAACCACATTCTTGTCGGCCACCAGTCCCAACAAATCGTCGCTGGTGCCTTCCAGTGGATTCTGCTCGTACACGATGTCGTCCTGTACGTATACATCCGAGAGTGATGCAATCGTCAGACGTCCATCCATCGCCCCCTGCACATTGACCCTGCCCGTGCCAAGGATTACTCCATTGAACGTCGGGTCGCTCAGGGAGATCGAATCAATGATCGGCCCGAACTGTGTCGCCCGGACGTAAACCTTGCCGTCCCCGGTGGCGGA
>JAGDMJ010000130.1 GCA_017860555.1 Bacteroidota bacterium | reverse complement strand
CGTCCGCCATGCCGATGACCGCTACTTTGAAAACGGATTTCCCGTCCTGGTAAATGTAGTGAAGGCGTTTATCGACGGTCTCGTGGGACGCAGGCATCGCGCTTCCGCCCGCCTTCATGTTCAGGAATTTCTCCCCCGACCCATCGCACCGCAGAATCGAGTCGAGAATGCCTTCGTCGGGATTCGCTGCGGGCTCAAGGATGACGGCCCCAGCGGCATCGCCGAAGAGAATGCAGTTGTTCCGGTCGGTGTAGTCGGTAATGGTGCTCATCTTGTCGGTCCCGACGATGGCAACCTTGCCATGCTGGCCGGACTCGATGAATTGCGCGCCGGTGATCAACGCAAAGAGGAAGCCTGAGCAGGCTGCCGAAAGATCGAATCCCCAGGCGTTCCTGGCTCCGATCTTTTCCTGGATCAGACAGGCCGTCGACGGAAAAAACATATCCGGTGAAATCGTGGCGACGATGATAAGGTCGAGCTCCTCGGCCTTCATGTTCCGGTTCTCCAGCGCTGCCGCCAGCGCCTTCGCGCCCATATGGGCACTGGCCCCATCATCGCATATGCGGCGCTCACGAATGCCGGTCCGTGTCCGGATCCACTCATCGGTGGTGCTGACCATTTTCTCCAGGTCAGCATTGGAGAGGACCTTGTCGGGAACGTAGTGGCCAACGGCGGTAATTGTTGCTCTTCTCTTCAACGTCATGCTCTTTCGTTATTCGGGGAGTTGTAGTATGGCCTGCGCAATGCGGCTCGACACCTGGCGCACGGCGGTCTCTTCCGCCCGGAAGATCATGTTCTTGATCGCCTTCGGGGTGGAGCGGCCATGGCCGATGACGGAGACGCCGTCGACGCCAAGCAGCGGGACGCCGCCGTACTCCTGATAATCAAGTTCTTTCATGACACCGCGCAGCGTCCCGCGGGCAAGCAGCGCGATGAGTTTCTGCCGGATGCTTTGCTCTGCAAGCCGGCTGACCTTTGCTTTGAAGAACGACGGGACACTTTCGCCGAATTTCAGCAGCACATTTCCCACAAACCCATCGCAGACGATCACATCAACGGTTCCCTTGAGAAGGTCGCGCCCTTCCACGTTCCCCGCAAAATTCAGCTTGCTCTGCTTCAGGAGGCCGAACGCTTCCACAGTGGCGGTGTTGCCTTTCGATTCCTCCTCTCCGATGTTCAACAGCCCGACGACCGGGTCCGTTTTGCCGAGCATGGAGGAGACGTAGATCGATCCCATCAGGGCGAACTCCAGCAGATGCTTTGCCCTGCAGTCAACGTTTGCCCCGGCATCCACCAGCAGGCACGGGGACTTGACGGTCGGGATGAGGGCGCCGATCGTCGGGCGTCCCACGCGCTTCAGCCTGCCGAGGATCAACGTCGAGGCGGACAGCACCGCTCCGGTATTGCCCGCGCTGACGAAGGCATCGGCCTTCTTGTCACGCTGGAGCCTCAGGCCGACGCCGATGGAAGAATTCTGTTTGGATTTCAAGGCGGCCGTGGGGGAATCGTGCATCTCGATCACATCGTCCGCCGGCTCGATGGAATAATGCTCCCGCACCATTTCATGCCCTGCCAAATCCCCGTTCTTCCCGATCTCCTCCAGGATCTTCTCTTTCCGGCCGACCAGGATCACGGAAAATCTTCCCTGAGCCTCCCGCACGGCTTCGAGCGCTCCGGTAACGACGGCCGCAGGGGCATAATCACCCCCCATTGCGTCGACCGCTATGTGTATGTGTGTGTTTTGGGGCGTCAAGTGCTCGTGGAGCCGAAGAAGTTGGTCCGAGGCATCATATCCTGAACGTGACCCGCAGAATGCCGTTCAAGGGCATCCCGCGGTCGGCTTACGATCCCTTGGGAACTACAATAGAACGACCGTTGTAGTAACCGCAGTTAGGGCAGGCACGATGAGGGAGCTTCAGCGTGTGGCAATTCGGGCATTCCGACGATGCCGCAGCAGTAGCCTTATAGTGTGTACGGCGTTTGCGGCCGCGTGTCTTGGAATGACGTCGTTTCGGATTTGGCATGCGCTCCGCGCTCCTTAGCTCTATCGTGGATCTTGTGATTTCCGGTCTTGCAGTGCTCGCAGCTTGTCCCACCGGGAATCGACCTCCTCCGTCGTGCAGCCACACGGACCTTCGTTCAGGTCCTTCCCACAGTGCGGGCAGAGTCCCAGGCAATCCTCCCGGCAGAGCAGCTTGAGCGGAACAGCAATGAGGACGGTCTGCCGAACGTCCTCCGTAATATCAATAACGGCGCTCCCTTGCGGGATCACCTGAACTTCTGCGACATCGTAAACGCTCGCCCCCTCTTCGTCCCAGATGTAATGCATCCGGTACGAGGAATCCAGACGGGAAGACAACGGCGCAGTGCAACGATCGCAGGAAAAATCGGCGGCCGTGTGAATGTCCGCGTGTAACACGATCTGATGGGGGGTCTTGTCGAGCTCAACATCCGTGTGGACGTCCGAAAACTCTTCCCCCAGACCAACGTCCGAAGCCGGAACATCGAAATGGAACCGATGAATCCCCTCGGAAAGCCCTCCCACTTGAATCTTCATACCTTGAACTACCACTTTTCCCGTCCACCGAAGAAAAACATACCAAGATACGCACAAATTCAACCATAGTCAAGGCAGTTGCCTCCCGGGACGGAAGCACGCCTACCAGTACGTTCTTCTCCGGGTGAGAAAAACGAGGCACTCCCGCCACTCCGCTTCTCGCGGAGCAAGAGGCTCGACCGTGCCGATGCGAACAGGCAAGGCTTCCGCCAGGGACCAACAATGCACGTGCGGTATGTTGAGGAACGGTTCCGGCGCAGGGAAGGAAATGCCGGAGAGGTGTTATTCTGGCCAGTCCCGAGGTCCATCCCGTTTACGGACGGACCAGGAGCGCTGAATTCCTGAGGAGCAGGCTGCCGGTGCATGGGCCCGACAACCTGCGCGAATGCTCCTGAACGGCTCAGGGTTGAGGCTGGACAACCTCGGCATGCTCGAGCAGCTGGCTCTGGACGTGCTCCACGGTCTCATCCAGGGCCTCCTTGAACTTCTGGAAATCCTCCTTATAGAGGAAGATCTTGTGCTTCTCGTACTCGTCATCGCCGACTCGCTTGCTTTCGGTGATGGTGATGTAGAAGTCCTTCTCGGACTTCGTGGCCTTGACATCGAAAAAATAGGTGCGCTTTCCGGCTCTCACGCGCTTCGTGAAGATCTCATCTTTGTAGCCGTTGTTCTCCAAGTCCACACCCTCCTTCTTAATGATGTTGATATTGATTGGAACGGTTAGCACAGCACGGTGTTACCTACGAATGACCGCAACTTTACCATTGGCGGTAGACCCGCTCTCCGAATACGCGGCGATGACATAGATGCCTGAGGCTACCGAATTCCCCTGCTGGTCCGTGCCATCCCAGTAACCGACACGCCCACCGGGACTTTTCACTTCGCGCACCAGCACCCCTTCCGTGGTAAGTATCTTCAGCGTCGAATTCTCCATCAGCCCGTCCACCGTAAGCGGAACGGAGGCCGGGACATAATACGGGTTTGGATAGACATGGAGCTCATCGAAAGCCGTCTTCGGCGCGGCGCTGGATGTCGTCAGGCTGGCCAATCCGGCATTCGTCCCAAAATACACCGTCCCGCTCTTCTCGTCGACGGCAATGCTCTTGACATCGTTGTCGATGAGCCTGCCCCCGGTATTTTCCACCGTATAGAAGGCAAGCTGCTGGGTGCCGTCGGGGGAAAGCTGGAACACGCCGGCGCTTGTCCCAACCCACTTCTGGTTGAGGGGGTCCACCGCAATCGTGTTCACCACCAGGCCGAAAAGGGGTTTGTAGATCGCGACTGCCCCGGTCCGAAGGGGATTGGACGGGTCAAGGATGATGCCGATTCCCTTGTCCGTTCCGACCCAGAGAGAGTTGTCCTTGTCTACCACGATCGTCCTGACCACATCGCTGGGAAGGCCCTGGGCGGAGGTCACGCGCGCAAACACGGTGCTGTCAATCGTCCCGGCATTCCCGAACGTGACAACGCCGCCGTATGGCTGATCGTGGACGACGGCCCAGAGGTTATCATTGGCGTCAACGGCAAGTCCGCGATCGATCGTCCCCCAGGTGAACTCGACCAATGGTATTCCTCCCATGAGAGCGGGGATGGTTCCCCATCTGCCATCGCTCGTTCTGACGGCCAGTCCCCGTTTGTCGTTGGCGTCGAAAACGTTGAGCCAGGTATTGCCGCGCCCGTCGCAGACGACGTTGCTCGTGGCGACGAACAGCGAGTCTCCTGCGCTCGTCGGCGTGAAGCCCATCCCGACATTCCGGCCGTAGATATGCGAGGAGTCAACCGTGGTCGATCCCGCGGGAAACTCCACGACACCGCGTCCCCAGGAGCTTCCCCAGACGGAACCATTGCACCCGACGGTGATCCTGTAGTACTCGTTGATGGGAAGCGGGCTGTTCGACCGGGTGAAGGAA
The DNA here is from genome assembly GCA_017860555.1 of Bacteroidota bacterium. Classification (GTDB taxonomy): domain Bacteria; phylum Bacteroidota; class Ignavibacteria; order UBA10030; family UBA6906; genus JAGDMJ01. Next base: position 3,792 of record JAGDMJ010000130.1, on the reverse strand, counting down.
GTCCACTGGTTTCCATCGTACCGGTAAATGCCCTGCCCCGAGCCGGCGCCCGAAGCGCACCAGACGACGCCGTTCTGATCTACCGCGACGTTGATAAACTGGTTGGAGTTCGGTCCGTTGGGAAAATGAGAAGTCCAGGACGACTCAAGAAACATGATGCCGCTGCCTTGGGTCCCGGCGACCGGGGAGCCGTTGTTGCTCGCGGAAAGGGACGTGGGGTTTGCCGGGAGAAAAGCGCCGGCCTGCTGTGCATTGCCTGCAGCGTCGACGGAGGATACCGCGTTGGCGTTCGTGCCGACGAGTATCCGGTTTGCCATGCCGAACATCGACAGGACGGCCACTCCCGAAACTGATGCCACCGCCGTCCAGGTTTGTCCCTCAAAGAAGTAAAGGCCACGCGTCGTCCCGGCGTACACTCGTTCGTTGCCCACGGCGACTCCGGTGACCCGGGCACCGGGTTCGACTGTGTACAGCGTCCATGCGTTGGGGGCGATCAGATTGGGATCGGACAGGCTTGCGCGTGCGATGAACGAATTGGATTGCCCGTCCGTGATCGCCGCCCAGAGAAAGCCCTGGAACATTGCCGCGGAGAGAACCGTGACTCTGGTTCCCTGAGGAATGGACCCGAAAAGGGAGTAGGTGTCGCCGAATTCAAATTTCTCGATGCGGAAGAGGCTCAGACCGAAGTCGGTGCTGATCAGCACCGTGTCGCCATAGACTGCTAAGGAGTTGATGCGCTTGTTGGTCTGCCCGGAGTTCGCAATGCTCAGGAGCGTGCGGAAGACTCCTGTGGCGGGCGTAAGCACCTGGATGACGCCATTCGAAGCGCCGGCCCACACGTCGCCGGAAGAATCGACTGCGACCGCGGTAAGGTCAACCGTCTGCAGCCCTTCTGCAGTCGTGAATTGCTGGTACGTGGAAGAGCCTTCCTTCCAGCTGAAGAGGCCTCCGCTCGTCGTGGCCCAGAAGGTTGTCCCGCCCCGCGCCACACCGGTCACATCCTTCATCGAGGTAAAGTTTCTCCAGGTACCGACTCCGGCTCGAGCAGCCGTTGCGCCCAGGACCATCAATAGAAGATAACACCACCCTCGCTTCATCATAACCGTCAGAGTCCGCCGCCTCATGCCTTCGGACGCTTCTTCCCTCCAGAGAGTTTTTGTGAGATCTGCACAAGTTCGATCGCGGTCAGGGCCGCATCCCATCCCTTGTTGCCGGACTTTGCGCCGGCGCGTTCGAGTGCCTGCTCCAACGTTTCCGTCGTCAGAACGCCGAAGGCTGTCGGGATGCCGGTTTGCATTGCTACCTGACTGATGCCCTTGGCGGTTTCCGAAGCGATGTAGTCGAAATGAGGGGTCTCCCCGCGGACGACACAGCCGAGAGTGATGATGGCATCGAACCGTCCCGAATTCGCCATCTGGAGTGCGACCTGGGGAATCTCGTATGACCCCGGGCAGTAGACCACGGTAATGGCTTTCTCGTCGGCATCATGGCGCAGCAGGCAGTCCATCGCCCCGTCCAGCAGCCGCCCGGTGACTAAACTGTTGAATCTGCTGACGACAATGCCGAACGACCGGCCTGTCGCGCTCAGTGTTCCCTGGATGGTTTCCACAATGAGTCCTTCATACGTTGCAAGATGATAAATCTGCAGGAAAAAGAATGTGACAGCCACTACATTAGTGCAGCCGATGGCGCATGATATCGACATCCGTCTGCGGTATATAGTACCTGCCTAGAGCATCGCGGTCGCCTTTCTTCCCGCCATGGAAATCCGATCCGCCGCTTGCGAGCAGAAAATACTCGCCGACAATGCCGCGATAATGTGCGGTGCGCTCCATGGAATGCGAGGGGTGAATCACCTCGATACCGTCAACGCCTTCTTTGATGAGCCCCAGCAGAACACTCTCTTCGATGGCACTGCCGGGATGCGCAATGAACGAAAGTCCTCCCGCTTCGGAGATCAAGCTAATGGCGTCGCGGGGGGAGATCTGGTATTTCTCTTCGTATGCCGGCCGGCCGAACCCGATATACTTCAGGAACGCTTCGTGGTAGCTTCCGGTCAGCCCTTCCTCGAGCAGTGCCGTTGCGATATGAGGCCGTCCAACGGATCCCCGGCCTACCCGCCGGAGAACCGCCTCCAGCGTCAACGGTATGCTCAGCTCGTTCAATTTCTCCACGATCCGCTCAGCACGCTTCAACCGCTCCGCGCGAAACAGTGCCAGATAGTCCTGAAGCTTCGGATTCCGGTGGTCAAAAAAATACCCCAGGAGATGGATCTCCAGGGAACCAACGTTCGTGCTGAGCTCGACGCCGGGAATCACCTCGATGCCAAGCCGCTCACCAAGGGCGATTGCTTCGTCGATGGCCCCCGTGTGGTCATGGTCGGTGATGCTGACTGTCGTGAGCCCGGCGAGCTTGGCTTCTTGTAGGAGTGTCTCGGCGGGAAGAGCCCCATCGGAATAGACCGTATGGAGATGAAGATCAGCCTTCTCATCCATGCGGTGCCGGCCGAACTGAAAGAACGGATCGAGAATCAGAGATATCTGCTCTTGAACTTCTCATAGTCGTTGATGATGAGTTTCCCCCGCTCGATCTCGAGATGCCCTTCGCGGATGAACGCGTGTATCATTCGCGAGATCGTCTCTCGAGACGTCCCCGCCATGTTGGCGAGATCCTGCTGCAGCGGGAGCTCATCGATCTCCACCCGGCCTTTCCGGATCTTGCCGATGTCATCAGCGAGTTGAAGCACGACATTGGCGACCCGGCCGGCCGCATCCTTCAACGACAGGCTCTTGATTTGCGCGTCTGCCTTGCGCAGACGCATGGTCAATTCTTTCAAGAGGGCAATGGCCACCGAAGGGAAGTCGTGAAGCAACTTCAGGAAATCCCGCCGGTGGATCATGAACAATTCGGACTTTGTAATGGCAACGACACTTGCAGACCGGGCAAGACCGTCCAGAATGGCCATTTCGCCGAAAAAATCGCTCTCACCCAGAATGGACAGGATAACCTCCCGTCCATCGTCATCCATACGTACAATCTTGACCTTTCCGGAAACAATGACAAACAGCGCAGCGCCCGCTTCTTCCTCCAGTAAAATAATGCTTCCCTTCTTGTACTTCTTCCGCACCCCGACCTTTCCGATGGTTTCGAGGTCCATGGGCTCAAGGTCGCAGAGGATAGGGACGTTCTTAAGGAACTCGATCTCGTCCTTTGCCGTGGAGTTCAGAGTGTCCTCGCTCAAATAAATGGAAGGAATAACCCGGAAACGCAAAAACTATCGGCAGAAATATAGGTGGTCAGAGCGTCAAAGTCAAGGAACCCCGAAAAGCCTTATTCTGCCAGAAGAAAATAGGTGAGGAACCCGAACCCTACCTCTGCGAAAACGAGGCAAATTGCTGAGGCGGTGTCGTACACCCGAACCTGTGACTGTCCCGAGGGGGTCATGTTGGCAAGATACTGCTCATTCCGTCTGTCTGCTTGAATTTTGAAGTAGGCCGCGGCTGTCCCAAAACCCACCGTCACGGCACCGGCCAAATAGATCCGTAAAGCGCTCTGTTTTTGGTCAATTGCGATCTCTGTGGTTTCATCACCCTCCGGGTCCTCTCCCCAGCGCTTTTGCAGGGCCACCGTTGCCAGGCCTCGCCGGGCCTCAGAAAGGTCCACCAGCGCTGTGTCGTAGCCGGGTTTGCGGAGGGTGATCGACCGAAGCGAGTCCGAACCCTGCATCGAAAGAAGGAGAGGGGTTGGCCCCCCTGACGAATCTCCGATGAATACCTCGGCTCCGGAAGGAAC
>JAGDMJ010000129.1 GCA_017860555.1 Bacteroidota bacterium | reverse complement strand
CACCCTGCTTGCGGCGGTAGGAATCGTCAGTCTACTTTCCAGCGGGCATCCGGAGCTGATGGACATTGAGGATTACCGAGGATTGTTCTGGCGCCGGCCGGGAATAGCGACCGTGCTGGCGGGTGCAATGCTTTCCCTGGCCGGGATCCCGCTCACAGCCGGTTTCATTGGGAAGTTTCTCGTCCTCTCGGCAGGCGTCGGTTCCGCCCTCTGGACGCTTGTGATCCTCCTGGTCGTGAATTCTGCGATTGGACTCTCTTACTATCTCCGTGTTACCGTCATTCTCTTCTCCCGTCGCGAAGGCGAGCAAACCGTTGGCGGCAGGGAGCTGACTCTTGCCGGAGGCGCGGTGCTTGCGGCACTGGGGGTCCTGATGCTTTTCCTGGGCGTCTACCCGGCACCACTCCTGTGGATCCTCCGGCTGGTGGGAATGACAATGCAGTGAACCTCTGCTCCGCCGCCATCGTTATAGTAGGAAATGGACTCTCAAAACAACAGCGAGAAGATCGAGCAACGGTTGGAATCCTTCGGGCCCAACAGAGCATACGTGTGGGAACTGTTGCAGGAGTACATCCGGGATCCGGCGTCCGTCGATCGGGTCTGGCAGGATTTTTTCCTTGGCCTGGTTGAAGACACTCCTCATGCCCTGAAGAGCACTGCGCCGCCGCCGGAACAGCCGGAGAGATCCCAATCGGCTGAGGTAGCGGTTCACCAGGAGCCGCTTCCTCCCCCGGTCGACGGAAGAAAGGTTACGGCGCTGAAGGGGGCGGCCGCGCGGATCGTGGAGAATATGGAGGCAAGCCTCTCGATTCCGACTGCGACCTCGTTTCGGGTCGTCCCGGCCAAGGTCCTGGAGGAAAACCGCCGTCTCATCAACCAGTACCTGCGTCTGTCGCATGGTCCGAAGATCTCCTTCACACATATTGTCGCATGGGCAATCGTGCGTGCGCTTGATGCCTTCCCGAATCTGAACGCGTCGTTCACGCGTGCGGGAGGCGAGCCCTATCGCGAAGCCAGGAGCGAGATCAACATCGGTCTTGCCATCGACATTACGCGGAAAGGAGGCGCACGGTCCCTCGTTGTTCCGAATATCCGCAATGCCGCCGGGATGGATTTCGCCCGGTTCGTGGAGGCATACGATGGCATCGTCAGGAAGGCCCTGGGAGGAACTCTCGAACCTTCCGATTTTCAGGGCACGTCGGTGACGCTTACCAATCCGGGAACCGTTGGCACTGTGATGTCCGTCCCACGCCTGATGCCGGGACAGGGGGCAATCGTGGCCATGGGGGCGATCGGCTACGAAGCCGAAAAGGATGGCATGGCACCTGAGACCCTGGCGACGCTTGCCATCAGCAAGGTCGTGCATATGACCTGTACCTATGACCATCGCGTCATACAGGGTGCGGAATCGGGGGAGTTCCTTGGATACATCCACACGCTGCTGCTGGGCGAACATGAATTCTACGATCGCCTCTTCAGGGACATGAAGATCCCCTTCGAGCCCCTCCGCTGGTCCCAGGACAAGATTCCGGTGGTCACAGGCGGCCCGGAAGGGGCACAGGTGGAGCGTCAGGCGCGCGTGCTGCAACTGATCAATGCGTACCGGGTGCGCGGGCATCTGATCGCCAATCTGGACCCGCTGTCGCACGAACCACACGGGCATCCCGAGCTCGACCCGGCGTATTACGATCTGACCATCTGGGATCTTGATCGTGAGTTCCGAAGCAACAATATCAAGGGGCTCGAGCGCGCTACCCTGCGCGAGATCCTGGACATGCTCCGAGAGACGTATTGCTCTTCCATCGGTGCAGAATACATGTTCATGCAGGATCCCGTCCAGAAACTCTGGCTGCAGGAGCGGATGGAATCGGGGCGCAACCATGACCCGCTCCCGTCGGAGCGGAAAGTGCGCATCATGAAAAAGCTCCAGGCCGCGGAGTCGTTCGAGAGGTTTCTCCATGCGAGATTCATCGGCCACAAGCGCTTCTCCATCGAAGGAGGAGAGACGTTTCTGCCGATCCTGGACATGATTCTGGACGATCTGGCCGATCAGGGATCTGAACGCGTCGTCCTCGGAATGGCGCACAGAGGCCGATTGAACATACTCGCCAACACCATCGGCAAGCCGTTGCAGAAGATATTCGATGAGTTTGAAGAGAACCCGGACCCGATGACGACGCAAGGGACCGGAGATGTCAAGTATCACCTGGGCGCCCGTGGCAGGCATCGATCGCCGTCCGGCAAGGAAATCATCGTCGAGGTTGCGCCGAACCCGAGCCATCTGGAGTCTGTGAATCCGGTGGTGGAAGGGATGGTGCGGGCAATACAGGAACGGGGAGGGGACACAGAGCAGACGAAGGTCATCCCGATTCTGGTGCATGGTGATGCTGCATTCGCCGGGCAGGGAGTCGTCCCCGAGACGCTCAACCTGTCGCAGCTTGACGGATACCGAACGGGTGGGACCATTCATGTGGTCATCGACAATCAGATCGGGTTTACCACTGCGCCGGACGATGCCCGGTCCACGCCTTACTCCACAGATGTCGCCAAGATGATCCAGGCGCCCATTCTCCATGTCAATGGCGACGATCCCGAGGCGGCGGTACGGGTTGCGACTCTTGCCCTGGCATACCGGCAGCGGTTCAACCGGGACGTGGTCATCGATATGATCTGCTATCGCAAGTACGGTCACAACGAGGGGGATGAACCCAGCTACACGCAGCCGATTCTCTACCAGAAGATCAAAGAACATGTCTCTGTCCGTCAATCATACGGGGAGCAGCTGATCCTGGAAGGAACGCTCAGCCGCGAGGAGGTCAGCCGGATCGAGGAGGAAGCGAAGCAGCGTTTTGAACGCGGCTTCGCGGCGTCCCAGAAGCGTCATGCGAAATTCATCCCGGATATCCCGCTGGCGGTTTCACCCGAGGACGTGCGGGCGAAGCGGGCCGGTGCCGTTCCGCCGGTGACACTGGACCTGCTGCGGACGATTGCCGGGTCTCTCGGGACGGTCCCATCGGGTTTTCGCGTTCACCCGAAGCTTCATCGGTTCCTGGAAGCACGGCGGCAATTTGACCCGGAACGGACGGTAGTTGACTGGGCAGCAGCGGAGGCACTTGCTATTGGTTCATTCCTGCATGAAGGCCTGCATGTGCGCCTCAGCGGACAGGACAGTGCTCGCGGCACGTTCAGCCAGCGTCATGCCATACTCTATGATGCGACGACCGGGGCGGAATACGTCCCGCTCAACCATGTGCGTGAAGGGCAGCCCCGCTTTTCTGTTTATGACAGTCTTCTGTCCGAGATGGCGGTGCTCGGTTTCGAGTTCGGCTACAGCGTTGCCGACCCGCTTTCCCTGGTCATCTGGGAAGCGCAATTTGGCGACTTCGCAAACAACGCGCAGGTCATCATTGATCAGTATATTTCCAGCTCGGAGCAGCGCTGGCAGCAACCATGCGACATCGTGCTTCTGCTCCCGCATGGATATGAGGGGCAGGGACCCGAGCATTCCAGCGCCCGCCTCGAGCGGTTCCTCCAACTCTGCGCCGACGACAACCTTACCGTCTGCAATGTGACAACGCCCGCGCAATACTTTCATCTTCTGCGCCGGCAAAAATGCGGATTGAAACGCAGGCCGCTCGTGTTGATGACGCCGAAAAGCCTGCTGCGACACCCACGCGCTGTTTCCCGTCCCGTGGATTTGACTGAAGGGGCGTTCACAGAGATCCTGGACGATGCGCAGGGTGCAGATCCGAACGCCGTACGTCGGCTGATACTCTGCAGCGGCAAGATCTACTATGACGTTGTCGAGGCGCGTGAAAAGAGCAATGCGGGCGACATTGCCCTGGTGCGAGTAGAACAATTCTATCCCTATCCTGAGCGACTCATGGGGGACATCATTGGGAAATACCATGCCGCGCGTGAAATCGTCTGGCTGCAGGAAGAGCCTCGAAATATGGGTGCCTGGAGTTTCATGCAGGAGAGGCTCCGGCAGCAGCTGCGCGATGGGCAGAGCCTTCGTTACATCGGCAGAGGGGCCGCGGCCAGTCCGGCGACAGGCTCAATGAAGCTGCACCAGCAGAACCAGCGGCAGATTCTGGACGCCGTGGTGGGAGGCCATTCGCTTCTCGCGCTGTAGTGTCTCCCGTTGTGTGTCTCCGTATTTCCGTATTCATCGTTCTCCGCGCACCCCGCGTTTGTTTTCGCCCTTGACAAAGCACTCGCGGTCCCGTATATTCCCTCCACAATTCTGGTGTCCCGTTTCAATCACGGGATGAAAAGGGAATTCCGTTCAAACCGGAAGCTGCCCCGCAACTGTAGATGGTATCCGGTTCGTCTGCCACTGTGGCTCCAGGCCATGGGAAGGTGACGGACACGCAACGACCATGAGCCAGGAGACCTGCCAGAACCTCATCCCCTTATACCTTCGCGGGAAGGAATGGAGATTGTGAGCGTGTGTCGCGTGCGCCCCGGTCTTCCCTTCGGAAGGCCGGGGCTTTTCGTTGCCACAGATGGACACAGATGGAAAGATGACAGCCACGGACGAGGAACGCACCTTCGCTGTGCCTGCGTTCATTTCCTCCTCCTGTGTGTTCGCCTGCGGTGCCTATCATCCAGGAAGGAAGAAGCAATGAGACGCACGACGATCGTTCTCTGCTTGTTCACGCTCGCAACCGGGCTTCTGTCCGCTCAAGATGGCGCCACCTTGACCGGGCACGTCGTTGAGCAGGGAAGCAAACGTCCGGTGTTCGATGCGCAGGTGGAGTTGTCCGGGACCTCGCTCCGCGCGGCGACCGGACGTGATGGGGGCTTTTCGTTTTCCGGCCTTGCTGCCGGGGACTACACGCTGCGTATCACCCGGGTCGGATATGCTGCCACAGGCGCCGAAGTGATTCTGCGCGCCTATGAACAGAGCACGCTCATCGTTGAGATCCGCGAGGTTCCCTATCTTCTTGATCCCGTGACCAGCACAGCAACGCGCATGCAGTCGCGCGCGAGCGAAGTCTCCACCAATGTCACTGTCGTCTCCGGCGCCAGATTGGAACAGCGCCAGGCGCAGGACATCGGCGATGCGATGCAGGAAGTGCCAGGAGTGTTCATTCGCCCGTACGGCGCGCTTGGCGACGTGAGGACCCCGTCGATCCGGGGCTCATCGGCCGGACAAGTGCTGGTGCTCATGGACGGTCAGCGGGTCAACAATGTCCAAACAGGAGAGTTGGATCTGACGACTCTTCCTGCGGAGGGGATTGACCGGATCGAAATAGTGAGAGGCGGAGCGTCTGCCATGTACGGTGCTGATGCCGTTGGGGGAGTAATCAATGTGATCACGAAAAACCACGCTGCGTCAGATGGCGTGCGGGGAGACATCAAGGTTCTTTCCGGATCTTTCGGGACGAGAGAAGCCGGAGTGAAAGGAGACTTCTCGTCGGGCAACTCCTATTCTTCGCTCTCGTACCGATACCTGAAAAGCGACGGTGATTTTACATTTCATCCCACGCATGACTCCACGGCCAGCCGGGTGAATGCGGAGTTTCTCAGCCACATGTTCTTCGGGAAGGAGCGCTGGCGCATCGATGATCGCCGGGCACTTTCTTTCACCGGTCAGTACTTTGTTTCCCGAGCGGGGGATCCCGGCACCATAGCATTCCCGAATACAGAAGCGGAGAAACGCTATCGCAATGGCTTGCTTGGTCTTGCCTACGACCAGGACTTTGAAGGCGTCATGCAAACGCTCCGCGTTCAGACTTACTACCACAACCTGCTCTTCAACTACGAGGATCCACTCGCGTTCATGCCCGTTCTCAACTTCAGCCACAATATTGCCGCAGGCGGGGAGGCCCAGGCCGGGCTGCGGCTCGGCGGCTGGAATTCTCTGACGGCCGGTTATGCATACCGTTGGGACCAGTACTCCGGCAACGCTCTCCAGGGTGAATACGGTCGCGGCCTGCACAGTGTGTACCTAGTGGATGAGATTGCTGCGTACCCATCCTTCACGACGGCGATCCAGCGCGTGGCCATTATCCCGGCGCTGCGATGGGACCGGTTTTCGGACTTCGGCGCTCAGTGGAGCCCAAAGATCGGGCTGGTAGTGAACGCCGGAGACGAGTGGCTTTTATCCGTCAAAGCGAACTACGGCCGTTCCTTCCGCGCGCCGACGTTCAATGATCTCTACTGGCCGAGGGATGCGTACACAGCAGGCAACCCTGAGTTGAAGCCTGAGCGCGCGAGCGATTTCGACCTGGGAGCGACGCTTGAGGTCCCGGTGCTTGCGGGGATCGGGGCCTCCTTCGCCTGGTTCGGGAACACGGTAACCGATCTCATCCTCTGGCAGTCCGGAGCGGACTGGGTATGGAGCCCGGTGAATGTCGGCAAGGCGGAGATTCATGGGATCGAAGCAGGGGTGTCAGTCGCTCCCTGGAAGGACCTGCTCACCGTCGGCTGGAACTACACATTCCTTGATGCGCGGAACAAGTCGGGAGGGCCGGACGAATATGACAAGAAGCTTCCGAACCGTCCCGATGACATGCACAAACTCACTGCCCGGACCCGGCACGGGGGGTTCTCCGCTCAACTGGATCTTCTCTCGGTCGGTGAGCGCTACACCACGACGTCGAACGATGCGTCCCTTCCGGCGTATCATGTGTTCAACGCGATCGTGGGGTATGCGTGGGAGATGCCGTACGGCCGGATGGAGGCGAGGGGAGAGGCGCTGAATCTCGGAGATGCCGAGTATCAGGTGATGTCCGGATACCCTGTGCCCGGTCGGGAGTTTCGTTTTTCTCTTTCGTTCGGCGTGGGTCCTGCCGCCGGAGAGTGATCTGCCCGGAAAAAAGCAGGGGCGGGACCGGTATCGTCAAGCTGTGCCGGTCCCGCCGTGGGAGAGGTTCGCTTTCATATCATCGCACTGCCATTTCGTCGGTCGTGCCGGTCTCTTCCTTCGCGATGAACTCGAAGCTGCCGGGAACTGCATACTGGTTGTAGTACCAGGCGGCCAGCTTCTGCACGCGCGGGCTTGAGTCAAACTTGGCCGCTTGCTTCACGGCGTACACGCCGCGGGCCTCCCCGATCCGTGTCAGGGCAAGAGCGGCCACGACGCGAGAGGACTCGACCCCGTCATGCAGCATGGCCATGAGGGGGACGACCGCCTTCTGTGATCCGATCTCTCCGAGCATGAACGCGCTGCTTTCCCGGAGCCCGAGATTGTCCGAGGCAAGGCCGACCAGAAGATTCATCTCGGCCTGGTTCTTGTCGTACGATGGCTTCTCGTCATCGCTGGCAACCCCCGACACCGTGACGGCCGCAAGCATCGCGACCAATGCGAAAATGCGGGTCAGAGCTTTCATGGGTTCCTCCTTAAATGTGATGGTGAATATCGCGTGATCTCTCTTGGTCAGTGGTACGGAAGGAACTCCGTCGGGTTTCACATCTGTTGCGGAAGAAACAAAGAATGCGACGAGTTGCTGGTAAAGCACGACGAACGTCACAGAGTGGGCTTCACTCAGTGGCGGAAGATCCTTATCATGGACAAGGCCGGGGGGGAAGAGGGACGTGAACCGCTTGACAGATAAAACACGACATCGCCTTCGTGCGACCGAGGAAAGGACCAGGACTATGGCATTTGTAGCACCGCATCAACGACCATGGGTAAGATGGGCGCTCATCCCCGGGGCGTGGTTGATATACGCGCTGGTCATGACGACACAGACGTACTTCGCGTACATGCGGGAAGGATACACTGTGCCATTCTGGGGAGGGGCCGTCCTGCCATCGTTCGTGTACAGCATGTTCTGGATTGTTCTCACGCCTCTGGTGCTCTACATGGCCAGGAGATTTCCGCTTGAGCAGGCACAGTGGAAGCGCAACATCATGATTCACATTGGCACGAGCCTCTGCATCGCGCTGTTTCAACGAATCGGTTACGAGGCCGTGGTGATGTCGCTGAACGTTACGGAAAAGTGGCCGTTTTCCTGGGAACGGCTCGTCCAACTGACCATCGGTTTCTTCGATTACGGGCTGCTTGTGTACTGGGTCATCGTGCTGATGTATCAGGGGCTCGAATACACCCGCAAGATCAGGGAAGATGAGGTCCGGGCATCAGCACTCAAGACACAATTGGCTGAAGCCCAGCTCCAGACGCTCAAGACGCAGCTCCAGCCGCATTTCCTGTTCAACACGCTTCATTCGATCTCGGAGTTGATTCATGAAGACGCCGAGGCGGCGGACACGATGATTGCGCGCCTCGGCGATTTCCTGCGGTGTACGCTGCAGAATTCGGGCCAGCAAATGGTGACGCTGCAAAAGGACCTGGAATTCATGCAGTGCTACTTCGAGATCGAACGGACGCGCTTTCAGGAA
>JAGDMJ010000128.1 GCA_017860555.1 Bacteroidota bacterium | reverse complement strand
CCAATTCCAGTTTCTCCTTCGGACCGGCTCTGGTTCGACATCCACTGGCGCCGTGGGCGCCAGTGGTTTTGACCAGATGATTGTCTTTGACTTCACCCACTGGGATGGATCACCCTGGTTTTCCACGAATGTCTACTCGGCGTATACACACGATGGTGTCCCGAAGGATACCGTGAGGGTATTCGACTGGAAGCTGCAGGGGAAGTTGTTCACTGTGCGATTTTCCTTGAACAGCCTGGGGTGGGATTGGGTGCAGGTAAGGGCACGCACCTTCTACAAGACAGGTATAGCAGATGCGGCTCCTGATACGGGTCTGACGTCGACCAACATAGACCGGACAAACCTCGAGTCGATCCTAACACGGTCAAGCTCCCGCACATCCTTTGCCTATCCCAGCAAGTTCGATTCGGTTCTGACCAGGTACAACGTCATGCGCGTCGTCGATGCGGCATATGGGCTGGAGCGAGAATTGACGGGTGTCGCCCCCATAGGAGGAGATACGGTCCGGTTCAAGTTCAATCCGTACTACGGCGGTGCCGCAATTGAAGGTGACCCGATCTATCTTGGTCCGGGCATGTGGGGGAAACAGCCACTCTGGTTTGTCTACTTCCACGAGATGGGTCACAACTTCATGAATGTATCAGCTCGGTTCCGCCAGCTCTACCCACTGGAGATGCGACTTCTCCCCGGACCCCTGCCGACGCACATCCTCTTCTATGAGGCCTGGGCGTCGCTGCCGGCAATGTATGCATTCGAGATGATGCTGGAGAGAGACAGTCTCGCTGCTGACATGTCCACAAGGGAGCATCTCCGGAAGGATTGGTATGCGACAAAGGGGCGATTCGAGAAGGCATGGGCGGGCTACAAGGAGAAGCCGCTCTTCACATCCTTGAACCCTGACATTGTGGATGGCATGTTTCTGGAGCTTCGCGATAGGTTCGGCTGGAAGCTCTTCTCTCGATATTGCAGCTTCCTAGCTCCTCCCACGACGCCGCGTGATCTCTTTGACGTCCGCCTTGAAGGCGATACAGAGGACCTGCGCTCCACACGTGCAACATTGACTGCGGCGATGCTCAGTGCTGCTGCGGGCCAAGATTTGAAGAGTGACTTCATTGCATGGGGATTCCCGATTGATGAAAGGTTCTTCAAAAGAGCGTTTCGAGAACTCATGCAGTCGACGGAGAAGGGATAGGGAGACAGATGGTGACGAACAAGAACGTGGTGCGATTGGCCATCGTTGTCCTGCTGCTGGGCAGTGCACCGCTTAGCACGACTGAAGCTCTGGCGCATGACGCATTGGTGGCATTTCACGTTTCGATTCCCAATCCCGGCAACAAACTGTTCCATGTGCGGGCGGAGGTTGCTGGCGGAAGTCAACAGTCCGTGCAGCTCGACTGGCCGGCCTGGACGCCGGGATATGCGACGATCTGGGACTACGGCCAACACGTGACAAATCTCGTGGCGAAAGACCAGGATGGGAACCGCCTTCCGTCCAGCAGGCTTTCCGAGAACCGGTGGGTGATCGTGACTCGGGGAACACCAAAAGTATCGTTTGAGTATGACGTCCGTGCGATCAACACTGATGATGACCTTGGGTTTGCCCAGGCCTATCTGGACTCGATCCAGGGCTGGTACAACGGTGCTGCCCTTTTCCCGGAGATTCCTGGATTCCGAGACACACCACAGACGGTCCGGTTTACACTCCCGTCGGGGTGGCAGCTCGCGACAGCGATGATCCCGACGTCGGAAACCAATGAATACGTGGTGTCCAACTATGATGAGTTGGTCGACAGTCCCGTACAGGTCGGCTCCTTCCTAAGGAAGGTGATCAACGTGCAAAACGTGCCGATCACTATTGTGGTTGCTGGTATTCGTGACGTCAACATGGAGGAGCTGGGGGCGCTCATCAAGGCAATAGCCGAGAACCAGTTCTCGCTGATGGGCGGGGCGAATGTCAATCGGTACCTATTCATCTTCCATGCCGGCAATAAGGGGGCGGGTGGCCTTGAACACGCGAATGCCGTCACGATCTCCCTTCGTATGGAAGAGTACACAAAGAAAGATTCATGGCTCAAAGTAGTAACAGCCCACGAACTGTTCCACCTCTGGAATGCAAAGCGAATCCATGTAGAGCGATTTGACAGGTATGACTACTCCCGGCCTCATCGCTCGAAGGAAGTCTGGTTTGCCGAAGGCATTACAGCCTACTATACCGACCTTTCGCTGTTTCGTGCCGGCCTCATGCCGAAGGCTGACCTGTACAAGAGCCTTGCCGATATCCTCGACATGTACGAGAACAACCCTGCACACCTGCGGCTCAGCTGGGAAGACATCAGTTGGTACATCTGGGAGGAAGAGATCCGGCAGGGTCTGGGGGTCTGGCTACTTCCCGGGTGGATGATCGATCTCAAGATTCGCGATGCAACGGACAACCGATTTTCGCTTGACGATGTGATGAGGTTTCTCAATACCTGGTATGGAGACACGGGCAAAGGATATCCGGAGAGCGGCCTTGGGGCGATATGTTCGGCTGTTGCGCAGACTGACATCTCCTCGTTCTTCAGAAACCACATTTCTGGGTACACTCCATTTCCGTATGAACAGTTGTTTGGTGCTGCTGGCCTGAAGTGGGAAAAAGCGACGAGCCAGGTCCCCAGTGTCGGCTGTGACTTCTTCTGGTCACTGAAAGGACACGTGAAAGCCATAGGGGTTGAGGAGGGTGGACCGGCATACATCGCAGGGATTCGAACGGGTGATAAGATCCTGACCGTCAACGGAATGCAGTACGGAAACCGGCAGGAGATCGCCAAGACGAAGAGCCAGATGCATATCGGTGATACACTCGTTGTGACATTCCTCCGGGGCGACGTGGTGTCCCGTGCGACGATCATTGTCGCATCACGCTCCGTGGTGAAATCGAGAATCGTCGAGATGGAGAAACCCACTGAAAGGCAGCTACGGATTCGCGAAGGCATACTGAAAGGCACACCATGATCACCAGGATGTGACTATGCCAGAGACAAGTTCCCCTGCTGCGAGACAAACCGACATTGAGCGACTGACGTCCACCAAAACCGAGTTGCGTCGTGAGCTCGGGTTGTTCGATGGCATTAACGTGGTGATTGGTAACACCATTGGGAGTGGGATATTTATCGCCCCGGCAGTGGTGGCGGCGACGGTCGCTCCTCAGAGCGGCGGTATGCACCTCCTGGTCTGGCTGGTCGGGGGAATCCTGTCGATGACCGGAGCACTCTCGTACGCAGAACTTGGGGCGCTGATGCCGCGCGCGGGAGGACACTACGTGTTCCTCCGTGAGGGGATCGCTGATCTCGCGGGGTTCCTGTACGGCTGGACGATTCTGCTCGTGATTGCCACTGGCTCTATTGCGTTTGTGTCGATCACATTTGCCACCTACCTCAGCTACTTCATCCCCATCAGTCCAGCAATCATCAAGCTTGTGGCGATTATCGCCATCCTCGGACTCACATGGGTGAACTACATCGGCGTGAAGATGGGAAGTATCGTGCTGAATATTCTCACGACCCTCAAAGTGATCGCTCTGTGTGCCCTTATTGCCGCCGGCCTCGCGTTTGCAGGCTATCACAGAGACAACTTCCTGCCTGTTCTCACCAGCGACGCCGTCGTTGATTTGTCCCTTGTTAGTACGTTCATGTTTGCGCTGGTGTCCGCCCTGTTCACGTACGGTGGATGGCAGAATATTGGCTTCATGGCCGGCGAGTTGAAGCAGCCCAAACGGGACCTCCCGCTCTCGATGGTGATCGGAGTTACGATTGTGATCATCGTGTACATGGCCGTCAACTTCGTCTACGCCAATGTTCTGGGTGTCCCCGCAATGGGAGCCTCAAGGCTCGTGGCTTCGGATGCGATGGAGGGACTCTGGGGGACGATCGGAGGGTCGTTCGTCGCCATGCTGATTATGCTGTCGTCGTTCGGGATCACGAACGCCATTATCATGGTTTCGCCCCGCGTCTACTATGCAATGGCAAAGGACGGACTGTTCTTGCGCCAGCTTGCGCAAGTCCATCCCAAATACAAGACGCCGAGCGTGGCGCTGGTGTTCCAGGCTGCCTGGGCATCGATCATCGTGCTCGTGAGTGACACATTCCAGCAAATCATGAACTATGTCGTCTTCATGGATTGGCTCTTTCTGGCGATGGCGGTGTACTGTATATATGTACTCCGGAAGAAATACCCTGATGCTCCGCGTCCTTACCGCGCATGGGGATATCCGGTCACACCTGCATTATTCATTTTACTGTCGATGCTTGTCGTCGTGAATACGATGATGCGTGCCCCTCTGGAATCCGGCATCGGCATCGCCATCGTGTTGTCGGGATTGCCGTTTTATTTTGGCCTGAAGAAAAGGATGGGGAAGCAGATGACGGACACATTGCCAACCCTCCCATAGTGTTCTATGACCACTCCAATCTATATGATCTGAGAGGCCGCCTGATGAAATTCTTCGAGGAACCAATCGTTGGGGAACTGACTTCAAGCCCGGTCATCACACGCTTTCCGGGAAATCCTGTGCTCAAGGCGGGGGATGTCCCGTACAGAACGGATCTGGTGCTCAATGCGGGAGTAACGAAATACCAGGGTAAGTACGTCATGCTCTTCCGCAATGACATCCGTCTGGATGAGTTTACAGTCAGCGAGGGAGTCCATCTCGGTCTGGCCACAAGCGATGACGGACTGCACTGGGATGTTCGACCGAAGCCGTGCTTTGATATCCACAATGAAGAGATACTAAACTCCTATGACCCGCGGATAACCGTCATGGACGGGCGGTGCTACATAACCTTAGGGTTGGATACACGGCATGGCGTGCGCGGTGGGATAGTCGTGACTGAGGACTTCGAGAAGTTTGAGATCATCTCCATTTCGGCGCCGGAGAACCGAAACTTTGTTGTGTTCCCGGAAAAGTTCGGTGGCAACTACGTCCGGTTGGAACGCCCTTTTCCTATCTATGGGAGGCCCGGGTATCCGGAGCGATTTGACATCTGGATTTCAGACTCACCCAATCTCGTTCACTGGGGGAATTCGGAATTGCTGCTGGGGGTGGAGCATGTTCCATTCGCGAATCAGAAAGTCGGTGCGGGTCCGCCGCCGGTGAAGACGGCCGTGGGATGGCTCACGATTTTTCATGCTTCAGATTTCGACGAATCGCGCCAGAGGCGCGGATATGAGAAGACCTGGAAAAAGAGGTACTGTGCGGGGATCATGCTTCTGGACCTTGATGACCCACGAAGGGTTATTGCGATGAGTAAGAAGCCTCTCATTGCTCCGGAGGCACCGTACGAGACAACGGGTGGCTACAGAAATTTCGTGATCTTCCCCACGGGAATAGTCCTTGAGGAATCAGGGGAAGTGAAGATATACTACGGAGCTGCGGACACTTATATGTGTTTGGCGACGGCCGATGTTGGTGACCTTATCAAGCTATGCGACAGCCCGAGGTGATGCACTCTTTCAGTGGGTGCACTATTATTGGAGCGTCCATGAGAACATTACGATTGTTCCCAGTGAAGATTCTCTTGCTGGTTCTCATTGCAGAAATCCTAAATGCCCAACAAACATATAACGGACTAAACCTGAACCTGGGCACTCTGTCAAGACTGTCCCGGGGCCAGACACGATCAATCAGTCCCGAGAACTTCACTGGCGAGAAGGGGAAAGGTGGCATGGCGACGGAGGGGACCGGGGCGGGTGCAGCGCGTGATCTCGGTCAGGGGTGGAAAATCTCACCTTCGGTGGTCGTCAAAGCAAAACAGGTGTTCCTTCTGGCCGACATCAAGGGAGAAGGGGCTATCCAGCAAATCTGGATGACTCCCACCGGTCATTGGCGCTTTTCGATCCTGCGGATCTATTGGAATGGCGAAGACACTCCATCCGTCGAAGTCCCCGTCGGAGATTTCTTTGCATGCGGTTGGGGGACATATGCGCAGATATCCTCCTTGCCGGTCTGCGTCAACCCAGGCAGTGCGCTGAATTGCTACTGGGAGATGCCATTCCACAAAGCCTGCAGAATCACGCTGGAGAACATCGGCGATGAAGATATGACCGTATATTATCAGATCAACTACACACTTACTGACGTTCCTGCAGACGCCGGATATTTTCATGCTCAATTCCGCCGCGTGAACCCTCTGCCGTACAAACAGGTTTATACCATCCTTGACGGCGTAAGAGGTTGGGGCCACTACGTGGGCACATATCTCGCCTGGGGAGTGAATAATACACTCTGGTGGGGTGAGGGCGAGATCAAGTTCTATCTCGATGGTGACACGGAATTTCCGAGCATTTGCGGAACGGGAACAGAAGACTATTTCTGCGGGTCGTATAACTTTGAGAACCAGAAGACGAAGCAGTACCAAGAGTTCACGACACCCTACTCGGGGCTGCCTCAGGTGATTCGGCCGGACGGGATGTACAACTCGCAGCAGCGTTTCGGATTGTACCGCTGGCACATCATGGATCCCATTCGGTTCGAGAGAGACCTCAAGGTGACGATCCAGGCTCTTGGCTGGCGTTCCGGTGGGCGGTATCTTCCCCTGCAGGATGACATTGCCTCGGTGGCTTTCTGGTATCAGCAGGAACCTCACGCTACTTTTCCCCGGCTGCCCGACAAAGATCAGCTTGAAGTGCGTTAAGCCGGATCGCGTCAAGATGGACTCCACGACTGCAGGCCCGAACTGTCTCTGGTCTTTGGGCACCACCCCTATTCGGACGCGCGGGGGCTGGCTATGGGTCGCAGCCGAGTTGGACGTTCAATCGCGCAAGGGACGTTCTGGGTTCCCTGGACTTGATGCGAAAAGCAAGGATGTTTGTCTTCGGCTACCTCGGTCTTATTCCGGAAATCGAGCCCGAAATGGCAAAACTCTTTGCGGCGATCAAGCGAAGGACTGGCCTGCCTGTCCTGCTTGACACCGGGGGAAACCGCACGACAAGCCCGCGATTGCTGCGGAACCTACTTCCGCATGTCGATTACCTTCTTCCGAGTTTTGAAGAAGCCGCTGCACTCACCGGGGCGACTACTCCCCGCGCGAAGGTCGAGTCATTCCGCTCTGATGGCGCGAAAGGGGTTATAGGCGTGAAGTTTGGGGCCAAAGGGTGTTTCGTGGCATGGCAGGATCGGCAGGAGCTGATTCTCGCGTCGAAAGTGAAAGAAGTCGTCGACACAACCAGATCATGGCGACGCTGCAATATGGCAAATGATATGAGGACCTTGAGCGCTTGATTGCTGGAGGGCCGCAAGTGGTGTAACCGTGACACGGTCGTTTAGAGGAGTTGTGGATGTGCGAAGAGGCGAAGGTACAAACGTTGTTGTCGACACGCCTCGTGGCCTAGACTCGCCCCCATTCCTCCATGGTGTTCCGCAGGGTACTCCTTTTTCAAGAAGGTTACGGTGAAACGATGCGAACTTTCCGATCACTTCTATTCTGGATTCTCACCATCCTCTGTTGTTTGCCAATGAGTGTTCCCGGTCAGAGCGCGTCGTTCGATTTCAAAAGATACCTCTTTGGCAATCCGTCCACGCTGTCTCTATGGCTGGCGTCACTCGATGCGGCGACCGGGGTGGCTCGGATCTCAGGTGTTGATGCGCAGGGCCCTACAACTCCGTTCAAATGGATGTGGGGAGACGGCTCCGTTTCCAATGGATTCTTTCCACAATCGCACACGTACGCTGACAAGAACAAGAATTATGTTGTGAAGGTAGTTTCAACGTATTCTGGAGGTGGGCAAGATTCTGCCGAAATCTTGGTGCGCTTTGTCCCACCCGCTGTCGTTCCGATCGCACTTTCTCCGGTCATTGCTGTTCATGTCCCGAACAGCTCCATATCACTCGGCACGAGATTGTACGATCCGCCAACCAACCTCACTGCATTTGACACTAGTTTCTTTTTGATCTTTCCACGCTCTACACTGGAATATATCTTGTCCGTAGCTGCGACGGTACAAAGGGATTTTGTGAATGATACTATCTATCTCTACAAGGCCGCATTCGAGCAGTACATGCTGCGCGATTCGACGTTTGGTGGCGCGTATTCTCTTTGGTTCACTGACCCCATCAGTTTTGGAGTTGGCGACGCTTTTATGAGAGGAGAAATTGACTACTCGTCACTGTTTCATGAGATGGGGCATAATTTTACTCTCAATACGCCTGCTGGATACTACTACGGTGGGAGGATCGACGGAGATGCAAACGCGATCTACTCCGAGTCAATGGCTCAAATCTTTCAACATGCCACAGGATACGAGGTTGTGAACGACTATCAGACGTTCGGGTTCAGTGATGATTTGATGTTTGATATCAAACAACAGGCAATTCGAACC
>JAGDMJ010000127.1 GCA_017860555.1 Bacteroidota bacterium | reverse complement strand
CCCCGGGGAGCCGGATCTGTCTCGCCCGCACACCTGACGCAGCGAAGATCTCACCGACGCGATCCGCTTCCGGATCGTCTCCGGTTACCGTGACCAGGAAACTCTCCGCACCGAGCGCGCCCGCAAGTACACAGGCGTTACATGCCGCCCCCACGGAGCCAAAGTCGTCCCCGCCTGGGCGTACATCGACAATTGTCTCACCCGCATGAACCGCATGCAGACCGGCAGGAGCGGGATCGCAGAAAAATGTGCGGTCGAGGGCGATATCCCCCGCCACAAGGACCCTCTTGCCGTGAAAAAGGATTGGGTTCCTGAGGAACTGCTCAGTAATGGAATGTGTCTTCATCCGAACGTGTAAGATACGGACAGACGCGATCGAAAGCAAAGTCGTACTTGAAAAGCAGGCGCTGCTTCCGTATACTCTTTGCACAACTCCGGAGATACGTGCATGGTACGATTTGTGTTCTTCCTTCTGCTTCTTCCTATCCCCTTGCTGCCGGCACAGGAGACCGTCCCGCAGGCGGTGAAACTCATTGAAGCCAGGAACTTCGACGACGCGCGGGATATGCTTGGAAGGATTGTCGAAAGGAACGACACCGACGGCGAAGCGCACTTTCAGCTCGGCAGGATTCTGTTCGAGCACTTTCACGATCTGGACGCGGCGGAAGAGCATCTCGAACGCGCCCTGGAACTTGCCGATGGCCGTGCAGACTATCACTTCATGCTCGGCAGGGTCTATGGTGCCATTGCGCAGGACGGCGGCGTCTTTACCGGGATGAAATATGCCGGAAAGGTCAAGAGCGAATTTCTCCGTGCCGTGGAACTCGACCCGGACAACCGGGACTATCGGACGGGCCTCATGAGATACTATTACCGCGCACCTGCGATGGTCGGCGGAGGTGTCTCGAAGGCACGAGAACAAGCGGGCGCGATCCTGCGGCTTGACGCATACGAAGGACATCTGGCCTTCGCGGAGATCGCCACCCATGAGAAGAATTTTCAAGAAGCCGAAACTGAGTATAAGGCCGCGATCGCGGCGAGTCCTGCAAAACCCTTGGCATACTTCCGCCTCGGGTATGTCTACCTTGGCCAGAAGAGAATTGACGAGTCGATCTCAGAATTCCGGAAGTATGTGAAATACGCCCCGGATGACCCTAACAGTCATGACAGCCTCGGGGAGGCACTGCTGGAGCGGGGGAACATCGATGAAGCGTTGCATTCGTACCGGAAGGCGTTCGCGCTGAATTCCCGTTTCCCTTCTTCCTTGTACGGCATGGCTCTCTGCTACGACAGAAAAGGCGCAAAGGCCGAGGCTCTCGAGTACTATCAGAAATTCCTTTCACTCGACCCCGGAGGAAAATCGGCCGAAACGGCCCAAAAAAGGGTGGAAGAAATCAAAGACTAGAGGGCCCGCATGGAATCCCTGGAGCGTTTCCTGGGAACCCGGTCAGGGATGGCGGGGAACAAAGGCTTTTTCTCAAGGGTTAATTCTGTGTGAAACTGCGAATTGGTCTTTCATCTTTCCCACTTGCCGCGGCACTGATTGCGGCGGGGTGTGCAAACCCGAGCGTCGTCGTCCTGACGAGCGACGAAACCTACTATCCCGCCGTGAAGCCCGACTCCGTGCGCATCACCACGGAGATCCTTCCGAGTCCACCCTACAAGGAGATCGGTTACCTGTTCATCCAGGAATCCGAACTGGGGAATGTCGTGCGCCTCTCCCGCAAACGCGCCGGTGAGGTGGGCGGTGAAGCAATCATGAACGCCCGCGTCGGAGTCAATGTCAAACAGGTAGGCAGTTTCCTTTCGTTTCCGGTCTTCGATAAGGCCTACTTCGTCCGCGGCGTCGTTGTCAGAAGGAAGGCCCCGCCATGACCCTTTTGCGCTCCATGTGGATGAGCCTCCCCTTGCTCATGCACTGCGCCGCCTGCGGAGGAGGAACGGAGAGCATTGTGCATCTGAACGACGGTGTTGCTCCCCACAAACCGACCTTCAACGAGGCGGGTATCGCGGTGTTCGCCGAGAGGACAATCGGGCGTGAGGTGGAAGAACTTGGCACCGTCGGCATCAGCACGCAGTCCGAACTCTTGCCCGACGAGTACTTGAGGCGCATGCGGAAGGAAGCGGCCAAGATCGGGGCAGACGCTATCATCGGGTACGAAATCATGGACGGCACGGCCACGGGGATCGCCGTCCGATACAAAGGGCCCTAGCTGTGCCTGATGGAGAGAATATCGCCATCCTTCACCGGGTATTCCTTTCCTTCCAGCCTCCAGAGTCCCGCCTCTTTTACCCTGGGAAACGACCCGCCATGCGCCATGAAATCATCATAGCCGACAACTTCCGCGCGAATGAACTTGCTGACAAAGTCAGAATGAATCACGCCGGCGGCTTCTTGTGCCGTCGCTCCCTTCCTGATCGTCCATGCCCTGCACTCGTCTTCGCCGACAGTGAAAAATGACTGCAACCCGAGAAGCGCGTAAGCTTCGCGGATCAGCGTGTCGAGCGCGGATTCCTTGATGCCGTACTCATCCATGAAGGCCCGGGCTTCTTCTGCGGGGAGCTCGGACATCTCCAGGTCGATTTTCCCGAAAAAAGAAACGACCTTCGTGTTGTTTCCCTCCTTCCTGGCGGCAACACGGCCCACGAGATCCTCCGCCTCGCGCTGTTGCGATTCGTCAAAGTTCACCGCAATGAGCATTGGCTTGAGCGACAGGAGCTGATAGGTCTTGAGGACCTGCATCTCCTCCCTCGAGAACTCAGCTTCCCGGAGGGGCTTCTCCCCGTCCAGCACCTGATGGCTTTGTTCCAGCACCGGAAGCTCGGCCTTCATCTGAGCCTCCTGGGATTTTTGGAGCTGCTTCCTGAGCCTCTCCAGGCGCGTCTCGATGATGGAGAGATCGGCAATGATGAATTCCGTTTCGAAGGAGGCAATATCCCGCTCAGCATCGACAGTTCCGTCCGGGTGCGGAACGGCATCATTCGTGAAAGCGCGGACCACCTGGACGAGGGCGTCGTTGGTCTTGACATTGGAGAAGAAATTGGTGGTGAACTGGGTCGATCCCGATTCCCCTTTCTTCAGCCCGACCACATCCACAAATTCGATGGTCGCATAGACAGTGCTCTTAGGGTTGAACAGTGCGGAGAGTTTATCCAGGCGCGGATCGGGGATCTTCACGATCGCGTGATGTGCCTCCGCTTTTCCCAGGGCCGATGGGTCAAGGTGCATCTTTGTTGCTGCCTGAAAGAGAGTTGATTTTCCCGAGAATGGGAGCCCGACAATGCCGATCTGCATGGTATACTTCCCTGATGTATGGCTTGATGAATTCAAGATACGAGGATTTCTCCCCTGTCTCAAGCCGCCCGGGCCCCTGCCGTTCTTCCGTTGCGATGAAAGGAATGCTCCTCACTTCCCCGGGGGATACCCGGCAGGCTTGATTCAGTACCTTGCCCTTAGTATACTTGTAAATGCTGCACCCACCGTCTGTCCTACCGTTGCTTTGACACCCGGAAAGGAGAGTTTCCCGTATGGTCTGTTCACTCATGATATATCTGCTTCTGGCCCTTCCCGTTATGGCAGTCGCACAGGATGTGGTAAAAGTGAATATCCTCGAGATCGCCGCTAAGATCCCCGCCCCGCCGAAGGATGTCACAGATGCGTTTTCGCGTACCACCGGCGGCAAGGACGACCCTGCGCATGATCAGCGCAAGGCGGATGGTTTCTACAAGCCAGTCGTCGACCAACTTGAATCTACCAACAAGCAGATCCAGAAGGCGATTGAACTGCTGTCCAAGCCGCAGATCGACGCGGCCACGCAAATGGACCAGAAGGAAATGCAGAAGAAGTTCAAATCGATGAGCAAGGAAGATCAGATGAAGATGGCGATGGAAATGAGCAAGACGATGGGGATGGGGTCCACGGCAATGACTCCCGAGTCACAGTCCGTCATGGCGGCGCAGCAAGAGTGCAACAGAATCAACGAAGAGCTCGGCAAGGACGTCCAGACCTGGCAGGCTGGACATGAGGCGCGGGAGAAAATGACAAACGACCGCAATGCAAAGCACTCCGAAATCCAGACATGGCAGGAAGAGCAGGCAAAGAAACTCCCTCAGATCAACTACGGCGAGATGAGCGGCCCGGAACCGAAGGCAGACTACGAGCTTCGGACGAAAGCGATGCAGAAGCATCTCGCCACAGAGAATGAATTTCTCAAAGCGGTACAGAAAGAATGGAAGGCGGCATGGGACAAGTATAACGCGCGATTCTCACCCTTGCAGGACAAGCTCGCAAAGATCCGTTACGGCGAGGATGCAAAGAACCCCACCACCAAACGTCAACTGCTGACCGCACAAGGACAGATGGTAGCCAGCACGGGGGACCTCACTGAGTTGTCGCGGAATTCCACGGAAGGGGCTGCGGAGTGGTGGCAACGCAAGCTGGACCTCGAAAAAAGGAAGCCAAAAGACTGATGGCGTAGACATCACGGCGCTTGCGCCACACCGCCTCGACGTTCTGGACTTGTCGGGGCGGGTCAATTTTTGGCCGGTCGGCCTTCCCGGCCAGAGCCACAACCCTGACTTCCGTTTCCCCCGAAGTTCATGTCATGTATCTTCCCCCTATTCCCAAGAATAGCCGGCTGATTTCGTGCGGAGAAGCGAGCCGAAATGCCTCTTTCTCCGGAACACCTTCTTCCACCCTGCTGTTGCACGTACAAAGAACCCCGCCCCGGGGCGGGAAAATACGCATCATCTTACATCTCAATGACTGAGAACCGCCTCCCCTTCGTTGTTACACTCACAGCCATCCTTCTCAGCACGGTCCTGTTGGCTCTGATCCTTTACTTTGGACGGGATATTCTGGCCCCGATCGCTCTCTCTGCCTTCCTTGCGCTCCTGATCTACCCGATCGTAAAATTCCTGACCAGCCGCCGTGTGCCATATGTTGTGGCCATCACCCTGGCAATCGCCCTTCTGATCCTTGTGGTCGTCGGCCTGGTGGTGTTCTTCTCCCTTCAGATCGCCACCTTCGCGGAGGACTGGCCTAAACTCGAGAGCAAGATCATCACCTACTTCGCGGACCTGCAGGCACTGGTGGAGGAACACCTGAACATCGCCCAGAGCCGGCAGATCCAACTCCTAAAGGAAGCTACCGGATCTGCCGCAAAGTCCGGGGCGGCAACCCTCGGAGGATTACTCCTGGCGTTTTCCGCGTTTACGATCAATCTGGTCCTGATACCGCTCTACATTTTTCTTCTCCTCTACTATCGCGACCTCTGGCTCGAGTTCTTTTTTCGGCTCACCTCCCGAAAAGAGCACAACAAGGTCGGCACAATTCTCCGTGAGGCAGGGGGAATGGTACAGCAGTACCTGAGGGGACTCACCATTGAAACGCTCATCGTGATCGTCCTGAATACCGCTGCACTCCTCGCGCTGGGCATTGACTATGCGATTCTCTTCGGAGTCCTTGCGGGACTGCTCAACCTGATACCGTATATTGGCATCATCATCGGAGGCATACTCCCCACTCTCATGGCGCTGATCACGAAGGATTCGGTCTGGTATGCCTTCGGTGTGGTGGCATCATATGCGGTCATTCAGATCATCGACAACAACGTCATTGTGCCTCTCATTGTCGGAGGGCGTGTGAACGTGAATTCGCTCGCCGCCATCGTGGCCCTTCTTGTAGGAGCCGGTCTCTGGGGCATCACGGGTATGTTCCTCTCTCTCCCGATCGTGGCCATCATGAAGGTCATCTTCGACCGCATTGATCCGCTCACACCGTGGGGAATGATCCTGGGGGATGCGATCCCGGTTCACTCGGTCAAGAAGAACGAGAAACAGAAATGACGCGTCTTGATGCCTCAGGGCGGGAACAAGTGAAATATCACTGACACCTGATACCCGGCACCTGTACCCTTTACTTCCGCTTCACCCGCCTCGTTGGCTCCGCCTCCATGGGGTTCTCCGGCCAGTGATGTCTTGGGTATCGCCCGCGCATTTCCTTTCTCACTTCCGGATACGCGTTCTTCCAGAAGCTGGGCAGATCCTGCGTCACCGCGAGCGGCCTGCCCGCCGGCGACAGCAGGTGAATGAGCACCTTCACCTTGCCCTCGCCGACAGTCGCAGTTTGACTTTGCCCGAACATCTCCTGGAGGCGCACAGCAAGGATAGGCTGTGCATGTGTGTAATCGATGTGAATTCGTGATCCTGTTGGGACAGTGAGCGTTTCCGGCGCGAGCCGGTCGAGCGCTTTCATCTGTTGAAAAGAAAATCGGCTGCGCAGGGCTTCATCGAGGTCCAATTGCTCGAGCCCGGCGCGACGGCCAATCCGTCCGAGGAAGGGGCCAAGCCATTCGCGGAGTGTCTGCAGCAAATGCTCGTCGCTCAGATCCGGCCAATCATCCGGAACCAGCCCTTGCCTTCGGAGCCATTCACTGCGTGACCGGAAGGATTCGGACCCGCGTCGCCATGGCAAAGAGGCGAGCCCCATCATTCGGACCCCTTCCGCCATCGCGGCATGTAGCGCATCATCGGAAGGTGTAACTGCCTGTTCATCAATGATCAGAGCGTCCAGCCGCCGGATGCGCCGGGCAACAACGGCTTCTTCTCCCGGACTCCAGAAGACCTCATCATTCACGGTCATCCTGTCGGAATACAGGTCGACAAGCTCTTGCTTTCCCAGAGGAGAAGCCAGGAAAACTCGCACTTCGGTTCCCACCCCGTCTACATCGGCAATGGCGAGGAATTCTTCTCTGGCGAGCAGGCTCCACTCGGGAAGGAGCGCGCCGGTGCCTCCGGCCATCTGATAGCGGCCGGTGGCGCCTCCCCGCCGCCTGGCCACACGCTCGGGATAGGCGAGGGCGAGCATGACCCCCAGGCTTTCCTCACCTCCTTCGCTCTTCTTGATTCCGGTCAGTTCGCGGAGTCTGCGCGCTTCGGCACGTACCCGGTCTCGCACGGTGCGGTCCACTCCGGAACCGGAACGCAAGGCGTGCCACCGTGCCGCAAGATCAATATCGGTGTTTCCCTTGCCGCGCAGCAGATCACGGTCCTCAAGAAGCCCGGCGACCTCGCAAGCCAACGCTCCCAGACCACGCTCGTGTGCGCGAACAATCATGTGTGCCAGCCGGGGATGCACGGGGAGATCAGCCATCGCAGTTCCATGCGCCGTGAGACGCCCCTGGCTGTCCAACGCATCCAGGCTTCTCATCAAATGACGCGCCTGCGCAAGGTGCGCAGCGGGGGGAGGGTCGATGAAGCGCAGTCCGTCCCCTTCTGGTGCCCCCCATCGTGCCAGGTCGAGGGCGAGCGGGGCAAGATCGGCCGCCTGGATTTCCGGCAGCGGGAAAGGTGCCAGGGCACGATGCTGCTCCTCCGTCCAGAGGCGATAGCATACGCCTGGCCCCTGCCTTCCGGCCCGCCCTCGCCGCTGATCGGCAACGGCAGCCGAGACCGGGATGGTGACTAGCCCGGACATTCCTCTTCGCGGATCGAACCGCGCACTCCGGGCGAGCCCTGAATCCACGACTACTCGCACCCCGTCAATCGTAAGGCTCGTCTCGGCGATACTGGAAGAAAGGATGACCTTACGTTGCCCCTTCCGTGCCGGAGCGAGCGCTGCCTCCTGGGCCTCAGCACCTGCCTCGCCGTAGAGCGTATGGATGTTCACATCTACATGCGTCTCCTCGGTCAGAAGTGCCTCTACACGCCTGATCTCCCTTTGCCCCGGGAGAAACACGAGGATATCGCCCGCTTCTTCTCGTAGTGCTCTCCTGGCTGCAGCAGCCACGCGTGGCTCGAGAGGCCCGTCCGGAGTGAATTGCAGGTAGCGCGTTGTGACGGGGAACTCGCGCCCTTCGCTCTTGACCGCCGGCGCGTTTCCAAGTACCCGCGATACTGCAAGGCCATCCAGTGTCGCAGACATGACCAGGATGCGTAGATCGTCCCGAAGATTCGCCTGGGCATCCAACGCAAACGCCAAACCAGTGTCCGCATGAATGCTTCGTTCATGAAATTCATCGAAGATCAGAAGGGCGACTCCGGCCAGGTCGGGCTGCTGGTGCA
Organism: Bacteroidota bacterium; assembly: GCA_017860555.1. Classification (GTDB taxonomy): domain Bacteria; phylum Bacteroidota; class Ignavibacteria; order UBA10030; family UBA6906; genus JAGDMJ01. The sequence goes on along the minus strand of JAGDMJ010000127.1, from coordinate 312 downwards.
GCATGCGAGTCAACACTCCTTCGGTGACCACCTCAATCCGTGTGGACCTAACGATGCGGCTGTCACCGCGGATGCGGTACCCGACAGTCGCCCCGACATCCTCACCGAGTTGCGAAGCCATATAGCGCGCGGCTCGTTGGGCCGCCAGCCGCCTCGGCTCAAGCATGATGAGTCTCTTGCCCTTCAGCCACTCTTCTTCAAGCAACGCAAGAGGAACGCGCGTTGTCTTGCCGGCACCGGGTGCTGCCGAGAGCACAACGTTCGGAGTGGAACGGAACACTTCTCGTAATTGAGGGAGGACGGCATCAATAG
>JAGDMJ010000126.1 GCA_017860555.1 Bacteroidota bacterium | reverse complement strand
GAAGATGAGCTTTCGGTTTTTCCCGATGGGTGAACTGCTTGAGCAGGCAGTGGAGGAATTGCAGGAGCAGGCGCAGAAGAAACAGATCCAGCTTCGCTGCAAGGTCATGTCCCCAATGAAGGACGTCTACGGGGACCGTGAGCGGCTCAAGCAGGTACTCATCAACCTCGTGGACAACGCAGTCAAGTACACGGCCGAGGGAGGGAAGGTTGAATGCCGGGCGAGGGTTCAGGGGGTTCACTGTCTCGTTGAGGTGGAGGACAATGGGCCCGGAATTGCCGAGGAGCACCAGGGGCGCATTTTCGAACGCTTTTACCGGGTTGACCACGACCGGTCTCGGGAAGCCGGGGGGACCGGACTCGGACTCGCCATCGTGAAGCACATCATCGAGGCCCATGGCAGCAAGGTGACCGTTCGCAGCGCGCTGGGAAAAGGGAGTACATTCGCTTTCAAGTTGAAAACATGAGCGACAGGATTTTCATGCAGGAGTGCCTGAGGCTTGCTCGTCGCGGAAAAGGGTATGTCAGTCCCAATCCGATGGTGGGTGCAGTCCTGGTCCAGGATGGACGGATCCTGGCGCGTGGATATCACCGGAAGTTCGGCGGCCCGCATGCAGAAGTGGATTGTCTCAGCCGTTTTTCGGGGGATGTCCGCCGCGCAACGCTGTATGTGAACCTGGAGCCCTGTTCATACCACGGGAAGACTCCCCCGTGCGCCAGTTTGATTGTTGCACGCGGCATAGGCAGAGTTGTCGCGGCGATGAAAGATCCAAACCCACGGGTCGCGGGACGCGGCCTCCGGATCCTCCGTCGAGCGGGTGTCAGGACCGCCGTGGGAATGATGGAGGCAGAGGCGCGTTCGCTCAACCGAGTCTTTGCCAGGCACATCACGGCACGGCGACCGTATGTGCACGTGAAGATCGCCCAGTCACGAGACGGTAGCATAGCAGGTGGAAGGAGCCGCTGGATAAGTTCTCTGCAGTCCAGAAAAAGGGTCCATGCGATGCGCGCGGAGTATGACGCGGTGCTGGTGGGAGCAGGTACCGTTCGCGCCGACAACCCATCGCTGACCGTCCGCCTGGTGAAGGGAAGGAACCCGGACGTCGTTGTTCTGGATGGTGCCTTGTCGCTGCCGGCGGGAGCGAAACTGCTTGCCCCTCGCAATTCCCGGCGCGTGTTTCTCTTCACGACAACGCAAGCACTCAGGCAAAGAACAGCCAGGGCGAACCGGTTGAGATCGCGCGGCGTCACTATCATCCCACTCAAAGGGGAGTCGGGTCGATTCGCTCTTCATGAGGTTGTGTCCGAATTGTACCAGCGCGATGTCGCCTCCATCCTCGTTGAAGGAGGGGCAAACGTATTTACCCGGTTCCTGACGGACGGTCTCGTGGATGAGGTGACTCTTTTCGTTTCGTCGGAATTCTTTGGTACAGGAGTGACGGCGATCGAGGGAGGGAGCGTTCGTTCACGGCGGTTGGCGATGGCGGAGAAGATCACAGTTGGCAAATCGGGAAGAGATACCACCATCAATATTCTCTTCAAACACATGACGAGCTAATCACATGTTCACCGGGATCATACAGGATGTTGGCACCGTCTCGGCGTTGAGAAAAGTGGGGGGAGGGATCAGGATCTCCCTCCTGGCACCGCAGAGCGCCCGTGCGTTGAAGGTCGATGACAGCATCTCGGTGAACGGGGTATGTCAGACCGTGATACAGAAACGCGGAACCGTGTTCACGGTCGAGGCTGTCGAAGAAACGCTTTCCAAGACTACCCTGGGCTCGCTTACGGTTTCCACCAGGGTCAATCTGGAACTGCCGGTCCGGCTGCAGGACCGCCTCGGGGGTCATCTGGTTCAGGGACATGTGGATTGTGTCGGCACCATCGGCAACGTGGAGAAGAAGGCCAGCAGTTGGCTGATCACCGTGCGTTTCCCCGAAGCATTTGACCGCTACGTCATACCGGTGGGATCCATTGCCATCGACGGCATAAGCCTGACAATCGCATCGGCCACGCCGGGAACGTTGACCGTGTCGATCATCCCGCACACCCTGGAGAAAACGACGCTTGCTTCTGCGCGCGCGCGTGGCAAGGTCAATCTCGAGTTTGATCTGCTCGGGAAGTACATCGAGAAGATGATGCGCGGGGAGAAGGCCGGGAAAGCGCAGACATCGGATATTACCGAAGAGAAAATGAGAAGCTGGGGCTACTAGAGCGGGTCAGGCCAGGGCCGAGACCAACACCACATCATTGACCCCTCGAAAGCCGGGACATCATGTGTAGGTGCCTTGCTTCTCATCCCCTGAATTGTCCGATCCTACCTGAAATCGTCTCCCATGTTGCGTTTCTGTCCGTGTCCCCTTACGCTCGTCCGCATTGCCGGACTATCGCAGCTCATCAAGCCCGAACAACTCCTCCGTCAGTTTCAGTCTCACCGTCACGTACGGCCCGGCCACGGCATACACATTCTCCACGAGGTCACGTTCCCTGTACGCCTGGAAGTTGTATCCCATCGAAAGCATCGTGTTCTTGATGAACACAAAGCCGGTCTCAACGCTGTATCCCAGCTTCAGGTTTTTGGCCGCATGCTGGTACAAAGCACGGCATTCGCCGGCGACATTCCATTCCGGCGCCAGGTCATACTGAGGACGGAGCAACAGGAAGTGTGACATCATGGTTGTGGACATATCGTCGTAGATGTCGCGCGAATTCTTCATTGCATACTTGATGCCCAGCTCCAATGCGGGGATCACTTCGAGGTACGTGTGCATCGAAGCGATCGTTGCCCGGTAATCGACGCCCGGGGTGACGGTGCTGTTCGCGTGAGACTTGAACTGGACCTTGCCGATCACATTCAACCAGTTCACCGAGGCGGGCCTGTATGCCAGACCGAGCATCATGTCGGATTGCTTCAGGGACCCGGAAGTCTGGCGCGCATCGTCAATGAAATACGTTCCTTTCCCGAGAAGGCTCAATCCGTCAAACAGGGCGAACGACGCTCCAACATCGATGCCCCGGCGCACATTGGTCACAGCCTTGAAGTATTCCCCCTTTGCCGTAGCACGGAGAGGAAAAGTCGGAAAGTACTCAAGTGACAGCGACGCCGCGTCGTGGTCAGGGGTCCGCGCTTCCACAAGGTTCTTGGACAGATCCTTGGTCTTCTCGAAGAGGATGTTGGCGGTGAGGGCCTTCGTAATTCGCCACATGTTCTTCAAGCCAATCGTGGCCGCGTTGCGTTCGCCGGCGATGGACCCTCCGAGTTCGTACCGCCCGTAGACCGAGGTTGCGTCGTCGACCTTGGTCGTGACACCGACCGTCGTGAGACGCCCCTGGTCCTCAAGGAACTTCTGCTGACCGTAGAGCGTAATCGCACTGCTCACCTGGTATTCCAACCCTATAGTCAGCGAATTGGGCCTGGCCTGCTTTTCGGCTTTTCGCAAGTTCTGTTCGAATCCGGCAGACCCGCGCAACCCGTCGACAACCGTTGCTCTGGTGGTACCCGAAAGGATCGTTGAATGTGTATTCAAGTCCTGGGATGGCGCCTCCGGGTTGAGGCCCGCATATGTCACGTCTTCGATACGGGCCGCGACATCGCCCGTCTTCCCGATGGCTTGTTCAACGGAGCCGGACAATGACTTCACATCGGTCGACACTGAAGCCAATGCCTGGTGTTGCTCGTAGTACTCACCGCCAACCTTCGTGCCGGTGATTGGCTCCACCTCGAACGAGGCGCCGTATTTGGTGGTCCCACGTTCGCGGCCCGATCCCGATTGGGTAGCGTTGGTGAAGGTCTCGTCCACCTTCCGATAGTATGGGCTGAGCCTGAAAAGCTTCTCGGGCGCGATCTCCGCTTCCACCTTCCACGCGCCCCCATTTGCTCCGATCCCGTAGGAGCGGGCTCCTTCGCCCTGAAGGCTCCCGAGGTTCTCCAGCTGCCACCTGATGTTTCCCCCCGTCAGGACGTAATTCTTGGGGCTTCGTTGCTCCACGACGGCTGTCCCGCCAACGGTAATGTTCTTGAAGAGGGTCACCTCGCCTGCACCGCCGGCCACGACATTGTTCGCGGAGGACGTCGTCGCTTCATACGAGACGACGATGTACACAGGATTGTTCTGAGGATCCAGGCTCGGCACGGGCTGTTTGAAGTATAATGTCCCCTGAGGATAGTCGACGTCATAGTCACTGTAACGCGATTTCTCCTTCCGACTGATGACGATCTCCGAGTGGAATCGGTCACGCACTTCGATACGGACCTTCTCGCTCCCGGTTACGAGATTGTTTTGCCTGAGGTAGTAGTAGCCCGAGATTCCCTGTGCCCGGATCTCCTCCTGCACGACCTTGCGGTTGGTCACGGAGCCAAACAGATCGACCGAGTAATGGCCGTTCTCGGCATGGAGCTTCCCTCCGGTGAACGAGCGGTTGTAACCGGCGAATTCGTTCCGGGTGACCAGTGTGTTGTAGTCACCGTACAAGAGGTAGGAGCGATCCCGTTCGACCCTGGCGAAGACCGGGGAGGTGGATTGTGCCTCGTATGTGACAATGCTGTTGTCTCCGTACATAGAATAGAGACTGTTTGGATCAAGGTCCCGATAGATTTGATCTTCGATCTTCCTCTCTGTGTCGACGGAGAGTGTCATGAGGTAGTCATCGAAAACCGTTCCCCTGGCAAAGCCCGCCAGCCTTCCCCTGGCCGAGTAGCCTGATTCGAAGTCCTCGGGGTGCGACAGTTGCTGTTCCGGGCGCGTGACGTCAGCCCTCTTTCCCGTGGCATCCGCCGACGCGACCATCATGAAGGGAATATGAGGCGTCCGCACCGCAACCGGGATCCGGACGCTGATGCCGTTGGTCGAGAGGAGGACTGAGGTGGGGCCGACGTAGCGTGTAGACGTCAAGCCGAAGGCAATCTTTCCATCGATGAGCCTGGCCTGAAAACCCGGCGCGGCCGAATCAGCGTCCTCACCCTGGATTTCAAGGCTGTCGGCAGTCACGGTTACAAAGTAGCCACCCGGGATGCGAACATGCCAGCGATCGAGGAGCATGACCGAGATGGGTAGCACCGTCGACCCATCTCCCGGGATCTCTCCGCCGGGCATCGCCACGTCAATCGAATCCGGTGATCCGATGATATGCATGTGCCGCTCGGCCTTGAACAGCTGGCCGTTATAGAAACGCACGGTGACCGTGAATTTCGCGGGCCCTTCATGGGTGGGGACCCCCAGAAACTCGAACACCCCGTTGGGCATGACCTTTCCGGAGTCCACAGGAACGTCGTCAATTTCCAGAGTGACCGGCATGAACGCCGGAGCCTGGCCGATAATGGCCTGGTTCCTGAACGGGCTGATCTCGCCTTCCTTCGGCGTTTGGATAACGACCTGAGCACTCGACAGAGCGCTCAGCATCATAAGCCCGAAGAGAGCCAGAAATATGTCGACGTATCTCCGCACTATCTCGACCCTGTATGTGTTTCTTGCTCTTTTCCCCGAAGAGCATTCTTTCCCATCTCGCCGGGCGAAGCGGATCCAAGGACTGGAGAGCCGTGAAGTGCAAATGTCTCCACGGTCCCGAAGACCGCGTCGCGGCGGTGAGGATATGAGACGATGAGCTTTGGACGCACAACTCCCACGCGTTTCATGAACGTGCTGTCGCGTATGATGTTGACCTTGACGCTATCGATGTACCCTTCTCCATCCCGTCGCGGGGATGGAGCCGGGCGGGACGGGAATTCCACGCGAAGCGATCGGGAATGCCCGGTGTATCCGGGAAGGGGAGACCCGTTGAGCCGGAGCGATCCCAGGTCATACATGAGCCCGAGTGGAAGGGTGTCCACCAGTGCGATGGCCGATGGCATGGGAGCGGCGGCACAGCGAATAACAAATGACGCCCTCGGTTGCCCGGAATCCCGGTCTGGCGCCACAGTCATTTGCAGCGATGCTTGCTGAGGCGGCCGGATATGGAAGTCAGCACGAGCCACTCCTCCGTCGACCAGCCGGATGAAACGCGTTGAACCGTCCCCGGCGGACTCCGACTGCATGGCCAGGGGTGTTGAGCCCGCAGGTAATGTCCGCCGATCGATCCGGATCACATGCTGCCCCGGCTTAACGTCCGGCAGAGAGTATTTGCCATCCTGGCCCGTGATGATGTGCGTTCCGTCTTCCATCCAGAGCTCAACCCCGGCTATGCCCGGTTCTGCATACTCCTGGACCCCGTCCTCCAACTCGTCGAAGAAAACTTTCCCGATCACGATGCCGTGATCAGTAAAGATGCCGGGACGTACGACAACCCCGGCTGACGTTACAGCTGATTGTATCGTGTCTCCTGCAAGATTGTCCGCGAGTCCATAGGCGTGGTTGATTCCATCTCCATCCATGGCCCCTGATCCAACAGTCGCCATGTACGTAAGGCGCGCCGATTTCCCCGCGCCCAGGGTATCTGATAATGTCCACTCGATCTTCCCGGATCCGCTGGGATCGGGGACATGCGCCTGCTCATACCTGCTCGTACCGGGGGCGTACACGAATCCCAGGGGGAGTTCATCCACGATCCTGATGTTTGTGAGCGGGGTTGCCGGGCTTGCGTTGCGGATCTCGATCATGTACGACACGGCGTCGCCGATTTCCACTATGCGCCTGTTCACGCTCTTCACGACCTCAAATGCCGGAACGTCCGCAATGCCGAGCCCGACATCGATCATGAAGCTGTTCTCCAGTGTATCATGGACGATCATCGTCCCGGCGTAGCCCGCTTCATCCACGCGAATCTCGTACACGCCCGGGTTCAGGCTGTCGAACTGGAAGAGGCCGCGTGCGTCCGTGGTCTGGAATGCGGGGAGAGATCGTCCGGCGGCGGCAAGCGAGATGCCCGATGGTCGGAGGCTGACATGGATCCCTGCCTGACGGATCGGGTTCCCGTTAGCACGGTCAATGACGCTTCCGGAGATGGCGTTAAGCGGCCCGATCGGCGCGATGCCCCCTTGTGCGGGGATCGGGAAATCCTGTCGGAATGAAGCCTGGACCTGGTCTCCGAACCGGTTCTGACAGCTTATTGTGTTCGTGTACAACCCGGCGGCGTGGATCGGGATCAGATACTTTCCGTCTGACCCCGTGGTATCTCGCCCTTCTTCGACCTGTGATTCATTCCTGGCAACCGCTAGGGCCCCTGCCACCGGCCGTCCCGTCGGCCCCGACACGACTGAGCCCTTGAGCGCCCCGGGAAAGTACATCACAGTCGACTGGTCTGAAAGGAGCTGATGATCGGCGCCCTGGGTTGTAGCGGTGATCACCGCCGTGATGATTTGTTGGGACACCAGGGCGCTGGTGACCGCGACCGTGACGGAGCCGTTGACGGTGGGGAGGTGGATGGAATCTTTACCTCCTGGGAAAGTCCCGGAAGTCGCTACCAGCGAGACGAGCACTCCGTCAGCCACGGAATCTCCGGAGCCGTCCAGCACGGCCACAGTCACCTTGGCCGTATCCCTCCCATTTCCCACGATGGCGCTGGGGGAAACGTTGATATTCACCGAGCTCGCAATGGAGTTGAACGATTGTATGAGGGTTGCGGTCACGTTCGAACGGACGGAATCTTTCATCCCCGTTTTGTACCGGAATGCCCCCTTCGCCTCATTCAGAATACGTGTTCCAGGCGGCGTCTGCGCGAACCCGGTTCCGTTCCCAACCAGTAGAGCAAACAGCAAGGCCGCTGCTAGAAAGGGGAACGGGCTATGTTGACTGCGTCCTCTCATACTCTTTCGATTGTGGGAATGCCCGGCGGCACTCTGGTACCGCCGGGCACCCATAGTTCAGGCAAGCCGGACGCAGGCCCGGCTAACCCGGTTGATCATTGCACCGTGACATCATACTGGTATTTCACATAACCACCGCCCGAAGGAATTGTCGGGAACTGCGTGGTCAAAACTCCGGCGGCCAAGGATGCCTGTATGCCGCTGGCACTGTACGGCAAGGTTACTCCGACCAGTTCGTAGGTTCCGTCGCCGTTGGCATCGATATTGACACTGGTACCCACGACCACGTTCGTGCCCAGGTGTGCAGTCGTGTTCGACGCACTGATGTTCGTCGCCGCTGCCGCTCCGTTATTAGTCACGGTTACAGTGTATCGCAGAACGGTCCCCGGGATCGTATTTCCGCCCAGATCTCCCGACACGATAACCGGGTCCGTAATGGCAATAAGAACATTGGCGGCGCGAACCGTGGTGGTCAGGCCATCGATCGAGTTCGTGCTCCCTCCGGTGGGCGGGGTTGGGAGGGCTGTTTGTGTGGCTGCGGTCAGAGTCCGTTTGATCGTCTGTCCGTCCAGTGCCGCCGTAGGAACGGTAACGCGAACGTAAAAGTCCGCGGTCACGCCCTGGGCGATACCGGCCAGAGAGGTGATCGATGCTCCGCCCGCCGTAGCACTGAAAATGTG
>JAGDMJ010000125.1 GCA_017860555.1 Bacteroidota bacterium | reverse complement strand
TGACATCAAGAAGGAATTAGGCGCCGTGGAGCAGGGTATCGGAGATCTGGAGTTCCGGAACATGCTGAGCGGCGACGATGATGAGCGGAATGCCATCCTCACGATACACGCGGGTGCCGGCGGCACAGAAGCGCAGGATTGGGGCGAGATGCTTCTGCGCATGTACATTCGCTATTGTGAGCGGAAAAACTACTCGGTTTCCCTGGTCGATCGGCTGGAAGGAGACGGCGCAGGCATAAAAAGCGCAACCCTTGAGATTACCGGGAAATTCGCTTATGGCTACCTGAAGGCGGAAAATGGGGTTCATCGACTTGTCCGCATCTCTCCGTTTGACGCGAATGCGCGGCGGCATACGTCTTTTGCCTCGGTGTTCGTGTATCCCGAAATAGAAGATGATGTGGAAATCGAGATCAACCCCGCGGACCTGAAGATCGACACCTATCGCTCAGGCGGAAAGGGGGGACAGAATGTCAATAAAGTGGAGACCGCCGTTCGGATTACGCATGTACCGACAGGAATCATCGTTGCATGCCAGCAGGAGCGTTCCCAGTTCCAGAACAAGGAACGCGCACTCAAGATGCTGAAGTCGCAGCTCTATCAGCGGCGAAAGGATGAGGAGGAGGCGCGCCTGGATGCCATCGAAAGCACCAAAAAGAAGATCGAATGGGGGAGCCAGATCCGGTCATACGTCTTTCATCCGTACAACATGGTGAAGGACCACCGGACCGATATTGAGACCAGCAATGTGCAGGGGGTTATGGACGGCTCGCTTGATCAGTTCATCAAGGGCTACTTGATGGAGTTCAGTTCCAAAGGGACTTCATGAGTTATTCCACATTCATTGCAAGGCGTTACCTCCATTCCGGGCGGAATCAGGGTTTCTTTTCGTTTATTACCGCCATCTCCATCCTGGGCGTCATACTCGGGACTGCCACGCTGATCATAGCCCTTTCGGTCCTCGGTGGTTTTGAGAAAGAAATCACCGAAAAAGTGGTCGGGTTCACGAGCCATGTTCAGATCCTGGGGTTCCAGAACCAGCCCTTGAAGAAATCCAATCAGAACGCGGAATTGATCCGGCGCTCCATTCCGGTCGTTAGTGCGGTATCACCGTTCGTTGCCCGCGAGGCTCTGATCCGCTTCCGCGAGGAAGTCGACGGGATACTGCTCAAAGGGATCGACCGTGACAATGACGTGTCCACGACCAGACGCTATATAGTCGCCGGGACATATGAGCTTGGGCGAGAACGTGGAGCAATGCCCAAGATTGTCGTGGGAAAAAAGCTGGCCGCCAAGCTTGCTCTCCACGTAGGGGACAAGGTGACCGTGTTCGGGATCGGCCGGTACGCGGAGCGGGGGCTGGCGAGGGTCATGCAGTTCATTGTCTCCGGCATCTATGAGAGCGGGATGGCTGAGTATGACGACATTTACGCGTTCACGGACCTGTCCGACGCCCAGACCCTCTTTCAGATCCCGGATGCTGTCACCGGGTATGATCTGATGCTGGCCAGCGTGGACAGCGCGGAATCGGTCTCAGGCCAGGTGCAGGATCTGCTGGGCTATCCCCATTATGGCCGGACCGTGTTTCAGACCTATCGCAACCTCTTCAGCTGGATCGAATTGCAGAAGAAGCCGATTCCGATCATTCTTGGCCTGATCATCATCGTTGCCACCGTCAACATCATCGGAACGCTGCTGATGATGGTCCTGGACAAAACCCGGGAGATCGGCGTGCTCGCCGCGATGGGCGCGACCCGGTGGGGAATCACCAAGATCTTTCTCCGTCAGGGTTTCACCATCGCCCTGACCGGCACCCTGATAGGCAATGGGCTCGCCTTTGGCCTCTGCTGGGCGCAGCAGGAGTTCAAGTTCTTCTCCCTTCCCAGCGACATCTATTTCATGACATCGGTGCCGATCCTTCTGCGGCCCGAGTATTTCCTGCTGGTGTCAGCAATCACGCTGCTGCTGTGCCTGCTCAGTTCCTGGGTGCCGGCCAGGCTAGCCTCCGGCATGCGCCCGGTCAATGCGATACGGTTTGCCTGATGAGGTTCGAACGATTCATAGCGCGGCGGTACCTGAGATCGAAACGGCAGATGCGCTTCATCAACATCATCATGCTGGTTTCGGTCATCGGGATCACGGTGGGGGTGGCCGCTCTCGTCATTGTGCTCTCCGTGTTCAACGGATTCAACTCGGTCGTGACCGGCGTGCTCGTGGGATTCGACCCGCACATCCGGATCGAACCGGCGTCGGGCAAGTCCATGCAGATCACCGAGAGGCTCTCTGCCCTCCTGGCCGCCGATCCGCGGATCAAAGCGTCTGCGCCATTCATTTCCAGTAAGGCCCTCCTGATGACGCCGTCGGTGAACAAAGTGGTGTCGGTGAAAGGCGTGAATGACACGCTGGTCGGATCGGTCTCCGGCGTGGAGAGCAGCACGGTGCTCGGCGCATTCCAATTCAACGACACCCCCGGCCGGATTGGTATCGTCATAGGCATGACGCTGGCGGACAGAATGGGGGTGACCGTGGGGTCTGAGATCGCTCTTGTCTCCCCGGTTGGCGTCGACGCCATGATGCTGCAGGGAGGCCAGCCGTTGATACGAAAGTGCTCGGTGGCCGGGATTTATGATTCCCACAACAAGGACTACGACGCTCACTACGCGTATATCTCGCTTGCCGCGGCTCGGGAATTGTTCCGGTACCAGGAGGCGGTGAGCGGCGTGGAAATCCGACTTCCGCGATTCTCGCAATCGGAAGAAGTGCAACAGTCGTTGAGGCAGCAGCTGGGAAGCGACTACCGCGTCATGACCTGGTACGACCTTCACAAAGACCTCTACTCGGTGATGAAGATCGAACGCTGGAGTGCGTACATTATCCTTTGCCTGATCGTCGGCGTCGCCACATTCAACGTCCTGGGATCGCTCACGATGGGCGTGGTGGAAAAGAGGAGGGATATCGGGATCTTGAAAGCACTGGGTGCGACACGGGCGAGCATCACGCGCGTCTTCATGTTCGAGGGGATCCTCGTTGGCCTCATCGGGACAGTGGCGGGCCTGCTGATCGGCTACGCGGTCTGTTTGCTGCAGATGCGCTACGCGCTCTTTCCCCTGGATACGACCGTCTACATCATCCCGGCGATCCCCGTGGAGCTCCGGTGGGCCGACTTTATCGCCGTTTCGTGTGCTTCGATGATTCTGAGCATGCTCGCGTCGTTGTATCCGGCACGGAAAGCAGCGCTGCTGTTGCCGGTCGAAGCCATTCGCTGGGAGTAGGACTCATGCCGACAAGAAACCCGACTGAAATCATCATATCTGTCAACGGCGTAACGAAGACATTCGTCAGCGGGAGAGGCCCGAACGGGAAGCTGTGCGTCCTACGCGGCATCACGCTCAATGTGGAACGGGGAGAGATCATTGCGGTCGTGGGAGCCTCGGGGGCCGGGAAGAGCACACTCTTGCACATCATCGGGACACTCGATCGTCCGACGAGCGGGCATGTGTACTACGAAGGCGTGAATGTCTTCTCGTTGAGCGATGACGACCTGGCTCGGTTCCGCAACGAACGGATCGGCTTCGTTTTTCAGTTCCATCATCTTCTCCCTGAATTTACCGCTCTGGAGAATACCGCGATGCCCGCGTTGATCCTGGGAAAGAAACTGGCGGAAGTGAAGGACCATGCGCTGGAGCTGCTGAAGGAAGTGGGAATGGAAGGGCGGGCGGACGAAAAGCCGCCGAAGCTCTCGGGGGGGGAGCAGCAACGGATCGCCGTGGCCAGGGCCCTCATGAATTCTCCCAAGGTCATACTTGCTGATGAGCCGTCCGGGAATCTCGACAGCGCAAATGCGGAGCAGCTCCACCGGATGATCTGGGATTTCAGTCGGAAGAGAGGGCAGACGTTTGTCATCGTGACACATAACGAGTCGTTCGCAAAGCAGGCCGACAGGATCGTGCGGATCGCGGATGGTATAATCAGGTGACAGCGGGAACTCAGAGATCGCCGAGAACAGAGGGGCTGCAGAAGACACAACGGACACAGGGAACGGATGACATGGGATTTGTGCGTTTTGCGGAGGGTCGTTCACCTAAGTATCCTCTGTGTGTCCGCGCAGCCATGGATCGACGCCTCGAAAATTTTGACTTGACAATGAGCCGGAAAAGTGTAAATTTAACATTGACCTTTACGACAGTTTTTCCCCTGGCTGTTGTACGATTCATGGTCAAGCCCGGCGTTCCCCCCAACGCTGGGCTTTTTCTTTCATCTATCTTCATGGAGAGCTACTGCTGTGGCCAGGCCCATTCGTAAGAAGGATTCACCAAGACGCAGGACCACCCGCGAGGTACATCTCCCTCTTGGTCGGGAGAATTTCATCATTCTCGGCATCGGTGTGGCTGTGATTATCCTTGGTTATCTGGCGATGTTGGAAGGATCTGTCGAGGGATTCCTGCCTCTCGTGCTCGCCCCCATCCTCCTGGTGGCGGGATACTGCGTGATTATTCCGCTCGGCATCATGTACAGGAAGCACCGGAACGTTCCGCCCCCGGAAACGGCGGCAGAAACGCCCCGGCAGGCCTGAACCGCGAGCGAGGACCCACATAATCGCTTTCTTTCCCGGCTCCTTGATAGTTGAGCCTCTCTTTCGTATTTTTACCTTCTGAACGTGATTTTTTCCGGCAAGATCAGAGAGGTTGGAGCCATGGATACCCCCCAAACGGCTACATACAAGGAACCTGCCCCGCCCATCGACAAAGGCAGCCCGCTGGAATCGATGATGCAAAGGTTTGACGTGGCCGCGGAGATCCTTGGCCTGGAAGAAGGCGTGTATGAGTATCTGAAACGCCCGGTGCGTCAATACATCGTTTCGATACCCATCCAGATGGACGATGGGCGAATCGAGGTGTTTGAAGGTTATCGCGTCATCCATAACGAGGTTATGGGGCCATCCAAAGGGGGGATCCGTTACGCCCCTGATGTGAATATCAGCGAGATCAGGGCCCTTGCGGCATGGATGACCTGGAAGTGCGCGGTTGTGGGCATTCCATTCGGCGGGGCAAAAGGGGGCGTTCGTTGCGATCCGGCAAAGCTCACGCGGGTCGAACTCGAGAAAATCACGCGGCGTTACACCGCGAACCTGATCGATGTGTTCGGGCCGGACAAGGATATCCCCGCCCCGGATATGAACACCAACGAACAGATCATGGCATGGGTGCTCGACACATTCAGCATGCACACACGTCGCACGGAGAATGCCGTCGTGACGGGGAAGCCGCTGATCCTGGGTGGATCTCTTGGGCGTCGCGAGGCCACGGGACGCGGCGTGATGGTATCGACGCTCGGTGCGCTCGAGAAGGTAGGGATGGAGCCCAAAGGCGCGCGCGTGGTGGTCCAGGGTTTTGGGAATGTTGGCTCCGTCTCCGCGCAGTTGCTGCAGGAGCAGGGGTGTGTGATCGTTGGCATCAGCGATATCTCCGGCGCATTCAGCAACACACGGGGAATCGATCTCGGCGATGCCTCGGCACACGTTGAACGGCATGGCACGCTGGACGGATGGAAGGGAGGCGATGTGATCTCGCAGCAGGAACTCCTGGAACTCGACTGCGATGTGCTTGTGCCGGCGGCGAGGGAAGACCAGATCACTCCCGAAGTGGCTGCACGGGTGAAAGCGCGCGTGATCACCGAGGGTGCCAATGGCCCCACCATGGCCGCCGCCGACCTGATCCTTCAGGAAAAAGGCATCCTGGTGATACCGGATATCCTGGCGAATTCCGGCGGCGTCACAGTCTCGTATTTCGAATGGGTACAGGATCGCGTGGGGTATTTCTGGAGTTTGCAACGGGTCAACAGACGGCTTGAACGGATGATGCGGACTGCATTCGACGCGGTCTACAAGAGCGCGGAACAGCACAAAGTCACGATGCGTATCGGTGCGTATATCCTTGCGATCGACAAGGTGGCCCGGACACTCAAGGTCCGCGGCATTTATGCATAGGAGCCTCCTACTCCTGGCAGTGCTGCTGCCCGGCGTGTGCCAGGTTGCCGTGGCACAGGTGGGAGCCCCGACAAACATCCGGGTGTACCAACACCTGTCGACGCGGATCGGTGACAGCGTGAGCGCCCACATTCCGGAAAGAGACTCCTTGCGCATTCTTCTCTCCGTCGTGCCGGAAGGTTCCGCCTGGCTGATTGAAGGGGGGATCGCACAGGCGTTTCGGGAGCGCGGATATACGGTCGTAGTTGCTCCGCCCGCGGAGTACGAAGCCGAGCTCGGTGTTCTGGAGATGCGTGTCGTTTACGGAGAGGTGCGGAGCGATGGCTTGTTCTCGGGCAATGTCGTGGATCGGGAAGTACATCTGAGTGCGAGCGCGAAACTCGTCGACAGACGGTCGTCAGTTCTCACCGTGAGCAGGGAATTCCGCCAGACAAGTGTCGACACGGTGCTGGTGTCCGAGATTCCGCAACTGGAAGATCCCAACATCCCGATCACGCAGGGCGCGCCTCCCGGCGAGGGATTTTTCTCCTCCCTGGCGGAGCCGTTGATCTTGCTTGGTGCTGTTGCCGTTGCTGTGTATCTGCTTTTCACTGTACGAAGCTGAAAGAGGAGAGATCTGGACACGATGACTTGGCGGGGCGCGGCGTTCTTCGTGACGGCGGGACTGATGCTGGGCGGCGGCATCTGGATGCGGGTGTCCGACCCGATTCCGGAGCATGCAGCGCAGGGACCGACGGAGATGCGCGTCTCGTTGCTTGCGGTTGGCGATGTGAACCTGGGACGGCGGGTCGGCCAGATCCTTTTGAGCGGAGACACGCTCTACCCGTGGCAAGCGGCGCGCGACACGTTTACGCATTATGACATCGTGTTCGCGAACCTGGAATCCAACCTGTCGGACCAAAACGGGAAGACCGTCGACCCGAGGAGTAACGTGGTGTTCACGGGCCCACCCTCGGGAGCCCGTTCCCTGGCGTTGGCCGGAGTCACGATCGTGTCTACGGCGAACAATCACGCGCTGGATTTCGGGCTGCGTGCGCTGCGGGAGACCATCAGCAATCTGGATTCCGCCGGGGTGGATCACGTAGGGACGTCGGTGACCGGAGAAGACCTTTTCCGTCCGGTGGAGGTCAGGATCAAGGGGATGGTGTTTGCGTTTCTGGCGTGTACGGACGTGATGAACGGTCAGGGGAAATCATGGCGGAAATATGTGGCGGCAGCGGACACCGCCCGCCTTTTCCCGGCCGTCCGCCTGGCGAGGAGCTTGGCCGATGTCGTGATCGTGAGCTATCATGGGGGTGATGAGTACGCGGAGAAACCATCCCCGCATGTCATAGCCTTTGGGCGCAAGGTGATCCGGGCTGGTGCGGATCTCTTCCTCGGGCACCATCCGCATGTGCCGTACGGGATCGAAGCCGTGGACGAAGGTTACGTCGTGCATTCCCTGGGGAATTTCGTCTTCCGGCAACCGGGGAATTTCTGGACGGAACAAAGCTATGCCGTCGCCTTTGACTTTGTGCGGGATTCTACCGGGGTGCACATGTCGTCTCCCCGTTGTTTGCCTGTGGCCTGTGGGTTTCAACCCCGGTTTCTCGGGAGCGGCCCTGAGGCGGATTCTGTGGTTGCACGTATCGGGGCGTTATCCAGGATGGACAGAGTTTTCATGGAGCAATAGTACATGACCAAGAGTATGTGGTTCGTGGCGGTTCTGGCTGTCGGGCTGGCGCTGCTTGCAGGAGGGTGCGGGAGTTCTGAGGAGACCGTGCAATCGATAAGCGTTGAAGACCGCTTTGCGCACGCGAAGGCGCTCTTCGATGACAGGGACTATCTGGATGCTGTCAACGAGTTCACGGTGATTACGCTCCAGTATCAGGGAAGTGCCCATGCGGCAGACGCTCAGTTCTATCTCGGCGAATGCCGGTTTCAGAGGGAAGAATATCTTCTTGCTTCGTTCGAATATGGTGTTGTGAAACGGAATTATCCGGCCAGCGCCCGTGTGCCGGAAGCGCAGTACAAGCTGGCGCTTTCGTACTACATGCTTTCGCCCCGCTCTTCGCTGGACCCTCAGTACACGCGGAGAGCTATCGATGAGTTCCAGCAGTTTGTGGAATACTATCCGACAAGTCCGCTGGTGCCCGATGCCGACGAAAAAATCAAGGAACTCACGAACCGGCTTGCAAAGAAGCAGTATGAGACCGCAAGGCTCTATACGAAGATGGACTACTACCGGGCAGCGCTCGTCTACTTCAACGATGTGATCGATCGGTATCACGACACCGAGTACGCACCGGCCGCGTACCTGGACAAGGCGGAACTGCAGTTATCGCGGCGGCGCTACAGAGAGGCCCGCGAAACACTCGACGCGTTTGCCGCCCGTTTTCCGCAGAGCGTCCTGCAATCCCGGGCGGACGAGATTCGTAAGAAAGTGGACCGGGAATCTCCGCCGTCGGGGCAGGCAGGAGGGAGCGGGGCCGGAGCCACCACGGATCATCAAGCCAGGAATGGTCAG